>CAZNDJ010000056.1:0-22247 GCA_964571705.1 uncultured Chitinophagaceae bacterium | reverse complement strand
GGACCATGCCCTGGCCCGCGGTGCCAAGATCTACTGCGAGCTGGCCGGTGGTGCGCTCACAGCAGATGCCTATCACCTCACTGCACCGCATCCGGAGGGACTGGGCGTGATCAAGGTGATGGAGTTTGCGCTGCAGGATGCGGAGATGACGGCCGACCAGATAGACTACGTCAATACGCATGGTACGTCTACCCCGCTGGGTGATGTGGCCGAGCTGAAGGCCATAGAAAAGGTCTTTGGCGAGCAGTCGTACAAGATGAATATCAGCAGTACGAAGTCTATGACGGGCCACCTGCTGGGTGCTGCCGGCGCTATAGAGGCTATCGCTACTGTACTGGCTATCAAAAATGATATCGTACCTCCTACGATCAATAACTTCAACCTCGACCCGGAGATTGATCCACGCCTGAACCTGACGCTGAACAAGGCCCAGCACCGCACCGTACGTGCCGCTGTGTCAAACACGTTCGGCTTTGGCGGTCACAATGCGGCGGCTATCTTCAAGAAGTACGAAGGGTGATCTGGTGGCGGGTGACCGTTGGCTGTTGGCTGGATATTGCTTTCAGCACTCTTACTATCAAGTTTCCCAATTATAGTACTATGCTTTAACTAGCTTTGCTTATGGCGTGGCTTCGAGCGGAGAATGCCAGTCTATATCGCCATCGAAGCTAGCCGTAGTGGACACCACTGTGACCTGATAATGACCACTGGGAAGCTGTGACAAGCTGTAATTACACTCAGATGTACCACAGCCTGGATAGGTGGCTATCCGCACACCGTCACGACGTAGCTGCACCTCGGTGATCTGGCCACTATGTGCGAGGTCTATGAATAGCTGCTGCCGCCTCACCCAGATATTGCACTGTATATTTTCCTTGCGTATATCATACGAGGGTACTGCCAGAAAACTGCGGCAGGTCATGACACAAATAGCTATAAATGCGGCTGTGAAAAAAGTGAGGGTGAGGATGCGGGTTCTCTGATTCATAGGCCCAAGATAAGAACTAGAGCAATTTGTAGTTCATCCCCACCTACTATCCTTTATATACCCATCACGGGCGAAATATAAATGCGCTAGCTTCGTCTTATCCATCATAAAAGGAAAACAAATGGATCTCCAACTAAAGAATAAGACAGCCCTGGTGAGTGGATCTACTGCGGGTATAGGCTATGCGATAGCGAAACAACTACTGGCCGAGGGCGCGAAAGTATACATCAACGGCCGGTCACAGACACGAGTAGATGAGGCGGTACAGAAGCTGCAGGCAGAGGTACCCGGTGCGCTGGTGACTGGTGTAGCAGCTGACTTCACCAGAGTGAATGAAATCGATGCGCTGCTGAAGACAATACCTACAGTAGACATACTGGTGAATAACGTCGGCATATTTGAACCAAAAGATTTTAAAGAAATCCCTGACGCAGACTGGCTGCGTTTCTACGAGGTGAATGTGCTGAGCGGAGTGCGCCTGTCGCGCCACTACCTGCCCCAGATGCTGGCGCAAAACTGGGGGCGCATCATCTTTATCAGCAGTGTTTCTGGGATCATGATTCTCTCTGAGATGATCGACTAGGGGGGGAGCAAGACAGCGCGGCGAGCCAGGAGCGGGGGATTGGCGGAGCTGACCAAGGGCACTAACGTGACCGTGAACTCCGTGCTGCCCGGCCCTACCCGCTCTGAGGGTGTGGGTACATTCGTAGAAGACCTGGCCAAGAGCCGTGGCATCACGACAGAGCAGATGGAGAAGGAGTTTTTTGAGACAGCACGGCCATCGTCATTGTTGAACCGCTTTGCCTCAGTAGAGGAGATCGCTAATATGGTGACATACGTGGCTAGTCCGCTGGCCTCCGCTACCAACGGGTCATCGCTGCGAGTCGAGGGAGGATTGGTAAGATCCATAGTGTGATTTTGGAGTCCCGCTATCATACATCTATAAAACAATACAAGCGCCCGATATGGCGCTTGTATTGTTTTATGCTAGTCGCTAATGGTCATTATCATTTCACTATCCGCACATTCATCTGGCCGGAGGCTGAGCTGATGCAGATGGTGTAGGTGCCCGAGGTGAGAGAAGGCGAGAGGTGGATGGGTTGAGCATGATCACCTGCTGTCTGTTTCTCGTTTTCGGTGAGGACCGTTGCTACCCGCCCTTGCGCGTCTATGAGACGGATGGTGATCTCTTCATCGCGCGTCAGACTATATTTTAGTGTAGCATCTTGCGGTACGGGATTGGGATAGACCATGAGGCCATTGGTATGACTGAGGTCTATGACGCCTATGGTGAGGTCTGATATGTAGCGCACCATGCAGAAGAGGTCATTGGCGCCGTTATTGGCGTAGCCTGCTGCCATTATCTTGCCATCGGTCTCCAGATGCAGCGCATAGATCTCATTCTGATGTGCGGCCACGCTGGTGCCTACTATGCCCCCTGTGCCAAAGGTATTATCAGGTGTGCCGTCTGCGTTGTAGCGCACTACGGCATTGTGCTCCCAGAGACTGTCAAAGGCAGAGCCACCCACCACGATGCGGCCATCGGGCTGCAGCAGCATGCCATACAGTACATCGTCAGAGTCGCCTACGGCTGTGATCACATGGCCGTTGGTGCCAAAGGTATTGTCAGCCGTGCCATCGGCATTGAGCCTGATGAGGCCAAAGTCATCGTTGGTGCCATTAGTAGAGTAGCCGCCTATCACTACTTTGCCATCAGGCTGCAGGGCCATGGCGTAGGTCTCGTCATCTCCTGTGCCGGTATACACCACACGTCCACCGGTGCCAAAGGAAGTATTGAGGGCGCCGTTCTTAGTGTATTTCACTGCTGAGAAGAAACCCGAGGTGCCGGTATAGGTAGTGCCTGCCGCGATGATGCCGGAGTCAGGTGCAAATGCTAGTGCCGCCAGGTAGTCATCACTGCCACTGAGCAGGTCCGTGAGCACGATACCATTGGTACCAAAGGTGCTGTCTATACTGCCATCACGCGTGTAGCGTATGAGGCCATAGTCGCTGGTGCTGCCCACGTGTACGATGCCACCCACTACGATGCTCCAGCCATCCTGAGAGCCGAGAGCTGCGCCTATATTATCTCCCGAGGAGAGAGAGGTGAGGCGGCGGCCATGATCGCCAAAGGTAGTATCGAGCACACCTGTAGCGCTGTAGCGCGCGAGTGCATAGTTAAACTTAGTGCCATCCCAAGAGGTGCCCGCTGCTATCACTTTGCCATCGGGCTGTATCATGGTGCCATAGACCACGTCTGCGCCAGGGCCCATCTGCGTCACGGCTATACCATTCACACCAAAGGAGCTGTCGATCTTGCCATAGCGGTCATACCGGCTCACGGCAAAGTCGCTATCTATATTATTGCGCACGAGGCCCCCTACTACGATGCTCCAGCCATCCATACTGGACATGCCCCAGAGTACACCTCCGCCACTGGCTATCTCAGTATAGGCTCTGCCATTGAAACCATAGGTAGGATCTATAGCACCCGCCTGCGCGAAGCCCTGGCTCACGCCGAGACCCATCAGGAAAGTCAGCATGAAAGGTTTCAGTATCTTCTTCATAAGGATTGTATTGGGTTCAATTTAATACTTTGCAATTGATTTTTAATCAGCTAGTTATGTTTTAAGCACACCTCGCCACTTAATATGTACGATATAAAGAGCGATGGGTTTCAATTTGGGGGTTGTTTCTTATATATCGATCATTGTAGATAGTATATTAGAGTCATGGAGAACCACGCGGATAGCAGCAGCCAGATAGAGCTGCTGGTGGCAGAGGCAGAGAAGCTGGTGGACCGGCGCAGCCCTGATGCGCTGCCTATAGCCGAGCAGATCATGGCGCTGGTCCGCACGAGTACCCTGCCACGTGATATGGCGCAGGCACGGTACATCATGGCCTTTTACCTCTGCCTGGTGGCGAATGACTATGACAAGTCGATAGCCCTCTGCGAGGAGATACTGGACAAAGGCAATACGGATGAGATCCGTGATATCCTCTACAAGATATACATGACCGTAGGCAATGCCTATCACCTCAAGGGTGAGGTTTTCTCTGCAGAGCAGGCCTATATGAAGGGGCTGAAGCTACTGCAGAATGAAACGGACCTGACGCTACGCCAGAAGCGCCTGCTGGCATCTTTCTATTATAACCTGTCACTGCTGCTATCCTCGTCGCGCATCGCGATCTCTGCAGAGGAGTACCTGGAACGGGCCATAGCGCTCTACCAGGAGGTGCAGGATGACTTTCGCCTGTCTAAGGGATATACTGCCTACGCCACCCTGCTGGGCAAAAAGCGGGAGTTTCACAAGGCTATAGAGGTGATGCACAAAGCCCTTGAGATAGATATGCGGCTGAATGATCCCTATAGCATAGCCGTGTCTAAGGCCAACCTCGGTATCTACCACATGGACCTGAGGGAGTATGAAAAGTCTAAGCAGTATGTGGATGATGCGCTGGAATACTTTGTGAGCAATAACCGCATCTATGAAAAGGCGATGGTGAAAAAATCACTCGCGCGTATCTACAGCCAGACAGGAGAAAACCAAAAAGCCTGTGACCTGCTGCTGGAGGCGGAGGAGATATTCAAGGAGCTGGACAATAAGCAGGAGGTAATAGAGATCTATGAATGGCTGGCTGAAATATATGAGTCGCAGCAAGATCTGAATGCACTGAAGTACTACCGCAAGTATGTAGACAGCCTGAGGTATTTCTTTGATGTAGAAAAGACGAATGCGCTGACCCGGGCCAAAAAGGAATTTGAATCAGAGCAGAAGGAGAAAGAAACACAGCTGCTGCGCGAGAAGAATGAAGAGATCAAGCGCTATGTGCTGAAGCTGGAGCACTCTAATGACCAGCTGAATCAGTTCGCCGGAGTGGCGTCTCATGACCTGCGCGAGCCACTGCGGATGATAGCCGCCTATACGGGACTACTGCAGCGGACTATGCAGGACTCTATCACGCAGCAGCAGCAGGAGTTCATGCACTATATCAAAGATGGCGCTACACGCATGGACCAGATGATACATGACCTGCTGCGCCTGGCCAAGGTAGATGCCAACCCACTGCTGCAGGAGGTAAAGCTGGACAATATCATACTGGAGGTGAAACTGAATACCGAGGTGCTGATGAAAGAAAAAAATGCCCAAATCGTAGCCGCCAGCCTGCCGGCCATTACTGCAGACAGGACCATGGTACTACAGCTGGTGCAAAATATAGTGAGCAACGGTATCAAGTACAATGAAAGTACGCAACCAACCATCACTATCCGCTCTCAGAAAAAGAACGGACTACTCGAGCTGACCATAGCCGACAATGGGATAGGCATACCGCAGCACCTGCGGGAGAAAGCATTCCAGATATTTAACCGGCTACCTACCAAAAAGGATTATAGCGGCTCCGGTATCGGTCTGGCTATCTGCAAAAAGATAGTGGATAGTATGGAGGGGAATATCGCTATCAGCGACAATGCAGGCGGAGGCACGGTCTTTACGATCAGCCTGCCGGATAGCGTAGTGAGATCTTAATGTACTATTCGATGTACTTGAGCTGGGCTATCTTATTGTCCAGCGTCTTAGAGTCAGAGCCTGCAGCTTTGGCTTTGCGCCAGTAGTCTGCGGCTTTATCTTTATCTCCCAGTTGTATCAGGATGTCTCCATAGTGCTCCAGCAGAGTAGGATTGGTAGGATTCTTCAGCACGGCACGATCCTGAAATGTCCTGGCCTCTGCATAGTCACCCAGCTGGAAGAGAATCCATGCGTAGGTGTCCATGAAAGAATCATTATCCGGATCTAGCTTATTAGCGTATGCAGACATCTGCTTGGCACGCTGGAGATTTTCCTTGCGCACTGAGAGATAGTAGCTGTAGTTATTGAGCACATAGGCATTCTCAGGGTCGAGTTTGAGAGACTTCTCGTAGGCGCTGTCAGAGGCGGCGTTATTGTCCAGGCTATGGTAAGCGTCGCCCAGATTGGCAAAAATCTGAGCTTTCAGCGCTGTATTATCATTAGCCATGCGCTCTGCCTTGGTGAAGGTCTTGACAGATTTTGCATATTCCTTCATCTGAAACTCGGCGCCACCTTTGAACAGGTAGATGATAGCCTGATTTGGGAAGAGCTCCATGGCCTGTGAGCCGATGTCATTTAGTTTGACCCAGTCGCGCTGCGCATTGTATATCAGCATGACCTGCTGCCATACGGTGAAGACATCTTTTTTCAGGTCCAGCGCCTTGAGATAGGCCGGTAGCGCGAGGCTGTCTTTCTTGTCTATGAAATAGAGGTCACCCTGTATAGCGTATGCCTTGGCATCTGCAGGGTGTGTCTGCACGAGTATCTTAGCCAGCTCAAAGGCATCGTTGATCTTATCCTTCTTGATATCATAGTACTGTACGAATGGATACAGCATCTTGATCTTGGTATCTATGCTCAGTTTAGGATTGGCAAAGATCTTCTTCATGCTCTCCAGGCGAGCTGTGCTATCGCCTTTGGCGGCACTGATGTCTGCGGTGGCCAGGAGTGCCTGAGCATTGTCCGGCTCTACCTCGAGTATTTTCTGGTAGATCTCATTGGCCTTATCCTTCTTATTATTCAGCGCATAGAGCTCCGCGAGCATGCCCATGTACTGCACCTCGCCGGGGTAGGCATCTATCAGCTTCTGCACCTCGGCAGCAGCATTGTCAAATTTGTTTTGCTTGAGATAGATACGCTCCTTCTGCAGTACTACGCTCTCCTCCAGGCCGTAGTTTTTCTCAAAGAGGTCATAGGCGCGGATAGCCTGGTCGGGCTGGTTGGTACCGAGATAGAGATAGCCGAGATCAAAATAGCTGTCCGGATCACCGGGGCTGAGCTTGATCAGCTGCTCGTAGACTTTGATCGCTTCTTTAGCATTGTTGCGCTTCATATGTACCGAGGCCAGCTGCTCCAGGTACCACTTATTGTTTGGGTTGAGCTTGACCGCTGTCTCTGCCTCTGCCTGCGCTTCCTCAAATTTATTGGCATTGAAATACAGGCTGCTCATCTCATAGTGCGCATCTGCATTCTTGGGGTCTACCTTTAGCAGCTGCTCAAACTTCTTCTGCGCCTCATCATAGTCCTCTATTGCCTTGGCGCGCTGCGCATCCATAAAGATGCGGTCTACCGTGTCCCGCTGAGCAGGAGTGAGACGGCTGGTGCCCTGATCGGCAGCAGTATCTTTGGTAGCAGCGCTTTTGGTTTTGCAGCCGGTAGCCAGGAGTGCGACCACCAGGCCACAGGCGATATGTCTGAGGAGTACGTTCATGTATTAGCTTATCACGACATAGTCACCTATGCTGAGATCTTCCATTTTACCGACCAATTTAGCATTATTCCCTACCATGCTGTTTTCTATTAACTTATTTTTCAAAACAGTATTGCCCTGAATGATGCTTTTTCTAATCACAGTATTCTCTATCTCGGTACCCTTGCCTACTGAGACATAAGGACCTATCACAGAGTTTGTGATCTTGACGCCTTCGTCTATGAAGCATGGCTCTATGATCACCGAGTTTACGATCTGGGCAGACTGGTGTACCAGCTCTGTGCCCTTCAGGTAGTTGAGGTACTGGGCGTTGGTGTCTACAGTAGCGTTCTTATTGCCACAGTCGAGCCAGTCCTGCACAGTGCCCTGCTCAAAGCGCGCTCCCTTCTGTTTCATATTTTCCATGGCATTTGTGAGCTGGTATTCGCCCTTCTCACGGATGTCATTGTCTATAAGGTATTGCATCTCTTCGCGCAGCTTCTTGCCATCGCGGAAATAATAGATACCGATGATAGCCAGGTCTGACACAAATTCTTGCGGCTTTTCTACAAAGTCAGTGATGATGCCGTCCTTATCCAGCTTCACTACACCAAAGGCACGTGGATCTTCCACCTTTTGTACAAAGATGATGCCCTCTTTCTCAGCCTTGAGTTTGAAGTTGAGGCGGAAAAGGGTGTCTGCAAAGGCCACGATCACCTTGTCATGCAGGAAGTCACCGGCACACAGGATAGCGTGGGCGGTACCCAGTGGCTCCTCCTGATAGCGTACGTGGCAGGCTATCTGCAAGGTCTCGGAGAGGGCCAGGAGCTGATTCTTGATCTTATCTCCGAAATCCTCACGGATGATAAAAACGATATTGTCGATCTTTTCGTCAGTAGATTTGATCAGGTCCTCTACGAGGCGCTGTACGATAGGCTTGCCGGCTATGGGCAGCATCGGCTTAGGGATGGTCAGTGTATGCGGACGCAGGCGAGTGCCCCAGCCAGCCATCGGGATAATGATATTCATTCTATTCTATTTGGGTTTTGTCGGTATGAAAATGAAAGTTCCTGCTCACGAGTATAAAGCTGACCACGCCAAAAAGTATCACCGCAGCTGTCTGCAATGACCATACGAGCCAGCCAAAGCCAAAGCCAACATTGAAGTCTACACCGTATAGCAGCAGCACTGCGCCTATAGTAGCAGGGTAGGCTCCGAGGCCGCCCGGCGATATGATAAACGCAAAACCTCCGAAAAAGAGACAGGCCATACCGGCGAAAACCGACAATGGTGCTGTCTCCGGCAGTGCGCGGAAGCAGAGGAATATCATCAGAAAATACATGAGCCAGACCATGATGGAGTAGAAGATAAATAACAGCGGGTTGTCCAGCTTCAAAATAGAGGCCAAACCGTGCAGGATGCCGATGAGGAACTGCCAGACCTTGCCTATAATATGATGCTCGCGCAGCCTGTACAGGAAATACAAACCACCCAGGCCTATGGCCAGCAGCGTGATGACCAGCAGTATGCCCCAGTAGCCTGTAGTCAGTTTATTGATGCTATCAGCATAGTTTGCAAAGATCTTGTCCCGGAATAAGGATATCAGCAGCTGGTACTGCCACAGCAGCAGGATACCACCTACCAGGAGGATGCTGACCATATCTACCATACGCTCCAGCACCATGGTGCCTATAGATTTATCTACGGGGATATTGTCCGTCTTATAGAGCAGCGTGCACCGGGTCACCTCACCGAGACGCGGGAAGACGAGATTCAGCGCGTACATCACATAGACGCTATTGATCACATTCATGCGCTGTGGTGTGTAGCCGGCAGAGTTGAGGAGGAGTTTCCACCTCTCTGCCCGCACCAGGTTGCTCAGCATACCGATCAGCGGGCCGAGTATCAGCCACTTGTAGTCTGCGCGGGAGAAGATGCCTTTGATATCCGCTATGTCCTGTGCAGTGAGCTTGCGCGTAGTGAGCCACACGATCAGAATGCCCAGCCCGAGGGAGACGACGAGTTTCAGTACGTTGCTGAGGGTTTTAGACATGGGCGTAGGGGTTGAGTGCGCAGGTGCTTAGTCTGTCACCTGGTTAGATGCATTGACGTGGATGGTCACCGGCTTGTGATTTTTGTACTCCTCCAGTGTCACCTGGCAGTAGCTGATCACGATGATGATATCACCGAGGGACACCTTGCGGGCAGCGGGGCCATTCAGGCACATGATGCCCGAGCCGCGCTCGCCTTTGATCACATAGGTCTCCAGGCGCTCGCCGTTATTTACATTCACTATCTGCACGCGCTCGTGCTCGTAGATATTGGCGGCGTCCATCAGGTCCTCATCTATGGTGATAGAGCCGATATAGTTGAGGTCTGCCTGCGTCACCGTAGCACGGTGTATCTTTGATTTATATACTGTAAGAGTCATAGCGCGGGCAAAAGTAGACTTATTTTTAAAATATTGCCAATCGGGAGAAACCACGGTCCGGCCCTCAAAAACCAGTAAAATATACAGCGGTAGGCATGGCCGCATATACTATCTTCGCCTTGCGAAACATAACGGCCAAACAGCCGAAATCAAACATCCAAAATCCGAAATCAAATGCCACTCTGCACCATCCTCACCATAGGCGATGAGATACTCATAGGCCAGATAGTAGACACCAACTCTGCCTGGATAGGCCAGCAGCTCAATAGCATAGGCGCCAAGGTGCATGAGATCATATCTGTGAGTGACAATGCCGACCATATCAAAGACGGCCTGCGCCGCGCAGCAAAGCAATCTGAGATCGTACTCATCACCGGCGGCCTGGGACCGACCAAGGATGATATCACTAAGAAGACTCTGTGCGAATACTTTGAGGTCGGCGAGGTCTTTCACGAGGATATCTTTGAGAATCTTAAAACCATATTCGCCAAGCGGGGCCGTGAGGTCCTGGACATCAATAAAAAGCAGGCCTTACTCCCGGCCAACTGTACGGTGGTCCCTAATGAGCGCGGTACTGCGCCAGGTATGTGGTTTGACGAGGCGGGGACGATCTACGTATCTATGCCGGGCGTGCCACATGAGATGAAGCATATGGTGACCAACTATGTGCTGCCGAGGCTGGCGGCGCAGTTCAAATTTCCGCATATCATACACCGCAACCTGATGCTCTGCGGCATAGGTGAGTCCAGCGCGGCCAAGCTGCTGGATGAGTTTGAAAACAACCTACCAAAGCATATCAAGCTAGCCTACCTGCCGGATCTGGGCATACTGCGGCTGCGCCTCTCTGCCTACGAGGTGACCACTGCCGAGGGTGAGTCAGAGATAGATACGCTCTACACAGAGATGAAGACGATCCTGAGAGACTACGCTTATGCGGAAGAAGACATCAAGCTGGAGGAGCTGATCGGGAAGTTATTTCTGGAGCGGGGCAAGACATTTGCGCTGGCAGAGAGCTGTACCGGTGGGTATGCAGGGCACCTGGTCACCAGTGTGGCAGGCAGCTCTAAGTACTTTGAAGGGTCTACTGTGACATACTCCTATGACATGAAGCAAACGATACTGGGTGTGAAGCCAGAGACACTGGAGAAACAAGGTGCGGTGAGCGAGCAGTGTGTGCGCGAGATGCTGGAGGGCCTTTTGAAGATAAGCAAGGCTGACTATGGCGTCTCTGTATCTGGTATAGCAGGGCCAGACGGTGGTACGGCAGATAAGCCTGTGGGTACGGTATGTTTCGCCGTAGGCGACAGGAATAAGATAGTGACAAAGACGTTTCAATTCTTCCCGCGCAGAATGGAGAATATCAGGATATCGTCCGTGACAGCGCTGAACCTGCTGAGGAAGTTTGTGCTGGGAGAGCTGGAATAGCACCTCACCCATCTGCCTTCGGCATCTTCCCTCTTCCAAGGAGAGGGAAGAACCTCTTGGCTAAAACTGTCTCTTTATAGCGCTTGATGATTGATCATAAGAGCATGCACCTATATCAGTGCGCTACTACCTTTTTATTCGGATCTACATTATCAAAAAGGTCGCCGCGGCGTATGAGCCAGCGGAAGCGTATGAGCTGCATGATAGCAGCCACCGTGAGGCCTATGATGAATCCTATCCATATACCTGCGAGGCCCAGGTCCAGGCCATAGCCATGTGCGGGAAAGGCCAACAGATAGCAAGCCGGTATCATGATCATCCAATAAGACACAAAGGCTATAATGGATGGATAGGTCACATCCTGCATACCGCGCAGGATACCCGCAGCAGCAGCCTGCAGCCCGTCACTGAGTTGGAAGAACGCTGCATAAATGATCATCGTAGAAGCGATAGCCACCACCTCTACATGGTCTGTATACAGGTGTGGCAATAAACCGTGACCTGCAAAGAAGCCCACAGCAAATACGATCTCAAAAGCTACCGTGAGCAGCAGGACGGTATTGCCTGATACGCGCATGCCCTCGCGGTCTTTAGCACCAAACGAAAAGCCAACCATGATAGTGCCCGCTGCAGACAGGCCCGTGGCCACCATAAAGGTGATGGATGCAAGGCCTATGGCGATCATATGCGCTGCCTCTGCGGTAGTACTGATCCAGCCGCTCATGATCTGGCCAGCATTGAAGGCTGCTACCTCCCAGAAGAACTGAAGGCCGGCAGGGATACCTATGCGAAGGATCGGCCCGATGAAACTCCGGGCACGGTCTAAAGATGCGCTATACTGCCTGCGTAGGTCCAGCACCTGCCTGTCGCGCCAGATGAAGAACATAATAGCAATAGCCATCGCTACACGCGAGGTGGTAGTGGCTATAGCTGCACCCTCTATACCCAGCTGCGGCATACCAAAGCGGCCATAGATCAGTATCCAGTTGAGGACAATATTCATAAGCAGGCCGCCGATGGTCACATACATACCGATGCGCGTACGCTCCATACCATCGAGAAACTGCTTGCCGGCGGTATAGAGGAAAAGGAAGCCTGTAGAGAGATTGACGATGCGGAGAAACTTTGTCGCCAGTACATTATCAGTCTGTCCGTGGCCCAGCAGCGGTATATATAAAGTCACGGCCCAGATGAGCACCATAAAGATGATGGTCAATATGCCCGATACTATCAGGCTGGAGCGCAGCACGCCGATGCTACGGTGGCCCCGGCCCTCTCCAAAGGACTCGCTCACCAGTGGTGAAACGGAGAAGAGCACTCCCATACCGAGCAGTACCGTCATCCAGTAGATACCATTGGCAAAACCTGAGGCCGCGATGTACTCATGGCCCAGGCCACCGATCTGCACGGTATCAAAAAAACCCATGAGCACCTGGCCCAGCTGGCCAGCTATGATGGGGGTAGCTACGGTGAGTGCTTCTTTGGTCTTGTCGCGGTAGAGAGGTGACAGCATAGTGGTTTAGATACCACAATGATAATGATTGCGGCGGACACGCCTGAGACGGATCACCAGCACTTGCCATACAGTTCATAGGCTGCATGCTCCAGCTGCTCCTTGTGATCCGGGTGCGCGATGGCTATGAGCGCCTTTGCACGCTGGGCTATATTGTGGCCATAGAGGTCTGCTATACCGTACTCTGTGACCACGTAGTGTACATGTGCGCGTGTGGTGACGACGCCGGCACCTGGCTTCAGCGTGGGAACTATCTTGGATACACCTTTGGCTGTAGCAGATGGTATAGCTATGATAGGGCAGCCTCCCTCGCTGAGAGATGCGCCACGTATGAAATCCATCTGCCCGCCTACACCACTATAGATGCGCGAGCCTATGGAGTCGGCACATACCTGGCCCGTGATGTCTATCTCCACGGCACTATTGATAGCCGTCATCCGGTCATGGCGGCGTATCACTGAGGTATCGTTCACATAGGCCACATCCATCATGGCCACCTCGGGGTTGTCATGTATGAAATCATAGAGTCTCCTGCTGCCCATGGCAAAGGAGGAAACGATCTTGCCTGTATTGTACTTTTTGAGGCGGCCATTGATCACACCGGCCTCTACCAGCGGCAGTACGCCATCAGAAAACATCTCGGTATGTATGCCGAGGTCTTTGTGCCCTCCCAGAAATTTCAGCGCGGCATTAGGTATGCCTCCTATGCCCATCTGTAGTGTGGCGCCATCCTGCACCAGGTTGGCCACGTGGCGGCCTATGGCCAGCTCCCGCTCGGAGAGGTCTAGCTCCTGCACTGTAGGGATCTGATCTTCTGTCCAGACCGCCGCAGCTATGCGCGACTCATGTATCAGCCCATCGCCCAGAGAGCGCGGCATATTGGGATTGACCTGAGCTATGATGACCCGGGCCACATCACAGGCTGCACGCGTGATATCTACCGAGATGCCGAGCGAGCAGTAGCCATGCGCGTCGGGCGGGCTCACCTGTATGAGCGCCACATCTACGGGGAACCGGCCACTGCGGATATACAGCGGGATCTCGCTGAGAAACATAGGTATGTACTGCACATTGGTATGCTCTATATAGGGACGGATATTGCCAGAGACGAAGAAAGCATTGACGCGAAAGGAGGCGGCACACTCCGGGCGGGCGTAGGGTGCATCACCCTCGGTATGTATATGTGTGACCTCTACATCGCGCAGCTCATCTCTCCGGGCAGTGAGCGCATGTACCAATAGCTGGGGAGCAGCAGCTGCGCTCTGTATGAATATGCGCTGGCCGCTACGGACCATTTGTAGTGCTTCTTCTGCCGGGATATATTTCCTGTTGTGCCTTTTCACCAAAAAAAGAGGCCGTAGAAGGGGACCTACGACCTCGATTCAAAAACTCACCGTATCTGTTTAAACCGATACAAATCTGGCAAGTCTTAGGGTGTAGGAGTATGACCCGGGCAATCTCAAAACATGACATTGGTCATATTTTTTTGAGCCTAGGCAAGCGTTACATTACCCTAATAATCAAATGGCAAGACATTAGAAAAGGCTAGAAATACCGCTTTTAACAGCCAATTCACCCCAAAAAAATGAACATTCGGCAGAAAATGGCGTAAATTAGAATATCACCTGTGGCAACACATTTTCTGTTTTTAAGTCCCTTTCATGACCAGACTCAGCCATCGCAGGATACTTATTCTCCTGATTATCACTCCGGTACTTTTGCTCATAGAACTCGCCATAGGGGTGGCGGTCTTTGGCGGTATACGCCAGATCAATGAGGATCAGGCACACGCCACGCGGCTGGAAAACTATATCCGGAGCAATACCAGGTTTGTATCCCTGGCAGAGTCTGCCCAGCGCGGCTACCTGCTGACTGGGGATACCCACTACCGGGATAGTTTTAGTGTATACCAGGCAGCGATAGCAAAGAACAACCTGTACTATGATACCATGCCTGCTCAGGATAAGACAGAGACACTACGCTCTATCCTGGCCATGTCTGAGCACAAATTTTCGGAAATGGCGCAAACGATCCGCTACCATGATGCAGGGCATAAAGACTCTGCACTGGCACTGGTGACATCCGGCACCGGCAAGTTGATGATGGATAGTATCCGTCAGGCGTCGTCCTCGATCCGGTCAGGTATCACTACGCAGATAGCGGCTGAGAAACAACACGAAGACCGGCTTTTCATGTATTTCTTTGCGCTGATAGGAGTACTGATAGTACTGAGTATGGCGATCGTTTACTATACCTATATGAAGTTTGCCAGCTATACTGCACGGCTGGAACTGCTGGTCAATAACCTGGAGGAGGCCAATGAGCGCATGAGTGCCTATACCAACATGTCCTACCACGAGCTGAAAACACCACTGCGCAATATCCATGGCTTTGCTCAGCTGCTAAAGGTACGCCACATAGATGGCGGCAATGATCCAGAGCAGGATGAGTTTATCAAGCATATCACCGATGGCGTACGTCAGATGAACCGCACGATAGATGATATGCGGGAGAAATACCTGTCTAACCAGTAGCTATCTTTCCTATCAATTAGCCGCGTAGAGAATATTGGCCCAGCTGTAGTAGTAGTTAGGCGGGTTGATCAGGGCGGCAGCATCATAGACGCCATCCCAGTCTCCCTGCGCAGGCGAGGTGGCAGAGCCATCGCCATTAGTATCACCACCATGTGCATCATCCTTATAGCTGGTAAAGTACACCCCGGCGAGGTCCTTGCCTGCTATCTGCGAGTTGTCGCTGCGGATGCGGATGCCGGGTGCGTAGTCAGCCGAATTAGATGACGCAAATTTGATGATCACACCAGGCCCTACGGTGACGGTGACCGGGCTGGTAGCTGCATTGTGCGCAGCATCCATAAACTGAGTGTGGTAGTAGGCGTAGAAAACAAATGGCACCTCATTTTCCAGCCAGCTCAGCGAGCTGCCGGTACCGGTAGAATATTCCGAAACGAAGATGCCATTATAGGTATTCTTTTGTGATGGATTATCTGGATTGTGGAAGATATTAGAGCTATCTACACTGGTAGCTTCATTGATAGACCATGGCTTGATGTTATCATAGAAAACACAGTTAGTGACCGGAGCTATGGTAGCGCCACCGCTGTAGGAGAGCACACCGCGGCCTGTGATGGCAGCATCACCCTTGCAGTGCGCAAAGGTGCAGTGGTCAAACACGATACCATCTGCAGTGATCTCAAAGAGAGCGAGGTCATTGCCACTGCCATTGTAGAGGAACTGCGTGTACTTGAACTGGCTGCCTTGAGAGTTGATCACGATGTAGGACCAATCTCCGGCTGCTGGAGTAGTAGCAGTACCATCACCATTGGCGTCGCCGCCATGTGT
This sequence comes from uncultured Chitinophagaceae bacterium, assembly GCA_964571705.1. Taxonomy (GTDB): domain Bacteria; phylum Bacteroidota; class Bacteroidia; order Chitinophagales; family LD1; genus UBA1941. The sequence continues at coordinate 6,273 of CAZNDJ010000056.1, read as the reverse complement.
GTCATCTTTGTCTGAGGTGAAGATGACCGGATTATCCTTCGTGCCATTGGAGAGGATCTTGCCATTGCCGCTGGCCTGGAGCACAAATGGGATACCTGTATTAGGAAATTTCAGGATGGCACCGGCCTCTATCGTGAGGGTATTTTGTATGGAGTACTGACTGGACCAGTTGAAATAATAAGTGGTGCAGGAGTGTAGCGTGACTGGCTGGGTAAAGTCAAAACTGGCATCTACGATCACCACGGGTGAATTTGTAGCGCAGGATGTACTTGTGGTATTATTCTTCTTGCAGCTGCTGAATATCCCAGCCAGCATGGCAAGGATGAGTATATATCTCTTCATAACTTGTTTGGTTTTAACAAAGCTACGAAAGATGTCTTTAAAACCAATGATATACCATTGACTCCCAAAGAGCAATAACAGCAATAGCACCCTTTATTTACTGAGCATCATGCTCTTCTTCTTATACAGATTGCGGAAGTGCGGATCGTATAGGTCTTTGATAAAGTAGATGGCCTCGCCGGTGCTCTTCATCTCAGGGCCCAGCTCGCGTGATACGCCCGGGAACTTGTCAAAAGAGAACACCGGCTCCTTGATAGCATAGCCTATCAGGCGCTTGAAGTAGGTGAAGTCCTGTATCTTGTTTACACCCAGCATGACCTTGGTAGCATAGTTGAGGTATGGTATGTCGTAGGCCTTGCAGATGAATGGCGTAGTGCGCGATGCACGAGGATTGGCCTCTATCACATACACCTTCTCATTCTTGATAGCAAACTGGATATTGATCAGACCGCGGATATTGAGTGCGCGGGCTATTTTCTCTGTGTATTCGCGCATGAGTTGGATCACCTTCTCAGAGAGATTGTATGGAGGCAGTACAGCGTTTGAGTCGCCAGAGTGGATACCGGCCGGCTCTATGTGCTCCATGATGCCCATGATCTCTACCGTCTCCCCGTCAAATATCGCATCTACCTCCGCCTCCTCCGCACGATCCAGGAAGTGGTCTATCAGGATGTTATTGTCAGGGAAGTGCTTCACGATCTTGAGTACAGCCTTGGTCAGCTCCTCATCGTCTATCACGATACGCATACGCTGGCCGCCCAGTACGTAAGATGGGCGCACGAGTACCGGATAGCCGATCTTGTGGGCTACCTCCAGTGCGTCTTCTGCGTTCTTGGCTGCGCCATACTCCGGATATGGGATATTCAGTGACTTCAGCATATCGCTAAAGCGCTCACGATCCTCGGCTATATCCATACTGTCGTAAGAGGTGCCTATGATCTTGATACCTGCCTCTTGCAGGTTCTTAGCCAGCTTCAGGGCCGTCTGGCCACCCAGCTGCACGATCACACCCTCCGGCTTCTCATGCTCTATCAGCTCGCGCAGGTGCTCCCAGAATACGGGCTCAAAGTACAGTTTATCAGCGATGTCAAAGTCTGTCGATACCGTCTCGGGATTACAGTTTAGCATGATGGCCTCGTAGCCGGCCTCCTTGATGGCCAGTACACCGTGCACACAGCAGTAGTCAAACTCGATACCCTGGCCGATGCGGTTAGGCCCCGAGCCGAGTACGATCACCTTCTTCTTATTGGTAGATGGAGACTCATTGGTAGGCACATTAGCGCTGCCGCTCTCCGCCCCTTTCTCAAAGCTGGAATAGTAGTACGGTGTCTGCGCCTGAAACTCTGCGGAGCAGGTGTCTACCAACTTATAGATGCGGCGGATATTCTGCTGTTTGGCACGATAGTCATACACCTCATCCTCCGTAGTAGAGGTCATGTAGGCTATCTGGAGGTCAGAGTAGCCCTTCTGCTTCAGCTCCAGCATGAGGTCTGCATCTATCTCCTGCAGGTCCATCTTGCGGATCCGGCGCTCGGTCTCTACGAGGTCCATGATTTGATGTAAATACCACGGGTCTATGCGCGTGATATCCTGTATAGTCTTCATAGGCACACCGAGCTTCAGCGCATCGTATATCCTAAAGATACGGTCCCATGACGGCACCTTGATACCCTGCAGCATATTGTCTGCGCTCACCCAGGTCTTGCCGTCTGCGCCGAGACCTATGCGGTTATTCTCGAGTGACTGGCAGGCCTTCTGCAGTGCCTCCTGGAAGCTACGGCCTATGGCCATCACCTCTCCTACAGCCTTCATCTGCAGGCCCAGGCTATCATCAGCGCCGAGGAACTTGTCAAAGTTCCAGCGCGGTATCTTCACTATCGTATAGTCCAGCGCCGGCTCAAAGAAAGCTGACGTGGTCTTTGTGATCTGGTTTTTCAGCTCATCCAGCGTGTAGCCTATGGCCAGTTTGGCGGCGATCTTGGCTATCGGGTAGCCGGTAGCCTTAGACGCGAGTGCAGAGGAGCGCGATACACGCGGATTCATCTCTATGGAGATGATATCCTCAGTCACGGGATCTATGGCAAACTGTATATTGCAGCCTCCGGCAAAACTGCCGAGGTCAGTGATCATCCTTTTAGAATATTCGCGCATACGCTGGTAGGCGGTATCGCTCAGTGTCATGGCCGGGGCCACCGTGATAGAGTCACCAGTGTGCACACCCATCGGGTCGAAGTTCTCTACCGTACAGATCACTACGAAATTGCCCACGGAGTCTTTCATCACCTCCAGTTCATACTCCTTCCAGCCGAGCACGGCCTTCTCGATCATGACCTCATGCGTAGGAGAGGCATCTAGACCACGCTGTAGCTTCTCATCAAACTCCTCCTTAGTATGTACGAAGCCGCCGCCTGCGCCACCCAGTGTATAGGAGGCACGGATCACGAGCGGGTAGCCTATCTTTTGTGCAGCTTCTTTCCCCTCCAGGAAAGAGTTAGCTGTGAAGGCCGGCGAAGTGCCGATACCCAGCTCTACCATCCACTTGCGGTATTCCTCACGGTTCTCTGTCTTCTCTATCGCCTTGAAGTCTGCGCCTAGTACGCGGACATTATATTTCTCCCAGATGCCCAGCTCATAGGCCTCCATGCAGAGGTTGAGCGCGGTCTGTCCGCCCATGGTAGGCAGCACGGCATCTATCTTCTGCTCCTCCAGTATCTTGACCACAGATTGTATATTGATAGGCAGCAGGTACACATGATCTGCCACCACAGGGTCGGTCATGATGGTAGCGGGATTGGAGTTGAGGAGGGTGACTTCTATGCCTTCTTCGCGAAGGCTGCGGGCTGCCTGGGAGCCCGAGTAGTCAAATTCACAAGCTTGTCCGATAACGATGGGGCCGGAGCCGATGATGAGGACAGAGCTGATCGAGGTATCGCGTGGCATTCCTGTATGTTTGCGCGAAAATAAAAGAAATCTGAATTACTGAAAGGCCAATGCTCACTTCTCTGAAACCTTTCCGGCCAAGTGTTTTTATTGACCAGTGAATCAAGGTAATACAACAGTAAATACCGGAAAATAGCTTTCCACAAAATCCAATTGTCATGGAATTGTCGTAACTGTTAATAAGTCGCAAAGGCGGCTGTAAACGCTGACGACATGAAAAGCAAAACAATCAAACGGACAATCCTGGCAGGTGGTGCAGTCATCATACTACTGGCTGTGACGCTCGTGATACATATAATGATAGTGAGCAGGCCTAAGGCTGATGCCTCTACCCTGGCTATGGCCAGGATAGACTTCAAGCAAGACCTTAGCCAGCAGGATGCAGACAAGGTCACAACCTGGCTCTCGCATCAGCCGGGCGTAGAACACGTACTGTGCAATGCGCAGACTGAGACCGCTGTATTTACCTTTTACCCCGTGCGGGCCTCTGCAGACCAGATAGCCGCCGCCCTCCGCGCACAGCTGCACTACAATGGTGTACGCTACATGCCGGACCAGAAAGCGCTCAAGGGCGGCTGCCCGGTGAGCGACCACTCCCTCAGCTATAAGATCTATAGTACTATAAAGAATATTCTCTAACCTCTCGAAAAAACTCAAAATGAAAAGGACAACCACAAAGACCGGTATCATCACAGCAGTACTGCTCGCTGTCATCGTACTGGCACTCACTCCCGCTATGCAATCCTGTAAAAAGGACAACAACACTACGGCTACCACACAGACACTCTACGACTCCCTGGGCGGTACCACGATGGTAAATGATCCATCAAATCCCGGTACTATGATAGAGAAGGGCCGCCTCGGCATCCGCTCTGTAGTAGATAGTACGATCTTCGTGATAGCGGCAGATACTGCTATCAATGGCTTCTTCACCGTACTGCTGACAGAGGTGACCTCTGGCAATACCAGCGGCCTGACGGCTTTGAGCAAGAACCTGACTGATTTCTTCTGTGTAGCTACAGGCGCTCAGCACTACACCTATGGCGGCAAGAGCATGACAGCGGCTCACGATCCGGCTCAAAACTCCCGGATGAACGGCAAGGCTGATAGCCACGACTTTGATGTATTTGTAAATGACCTGGTGACAGGTGCTACCAAGGTAGGACTCTCCAGTCAGCTGATAGGCCAGGTGGGCCGTGTGGTCAATACGACCCGCAGCCAGGTGGTACAGCAGTAACATTCCCCTACACTACCTTTAAAGCCTTCCTGAGTGGCTCAGGGAGGCTTTATTTTTCCAGCTCCTTCAGGTAGCGGGTGGTCAGCGTTCGCGCCCAGTAGCGCGGCACCTCATATGCTGACTGCAGGTGTGCTACGACGTCATTAGATTTCTTGTCCTCTGCCTTGTAGTCCTTAAGTATCTTTATCCATTCGGCTATTTTCTTGCCAGTCTTTTCTATGACCTGCTCGTCAGTGACATTCCAGTAGTCTTCTTTCATGCTGGTGCTTTTAGTAAAGGGAAGATAAGGTATTTGCGATTCTCTCAAGATGCCCTATCTATGTAGGTAAATCTACCAACATTGAAAACAGAGAAAATACTGATAGCGATAGCTGTCATAGCAGAACTAGGCCGGATAGTTCAGGTACCAGGAGGCTCCATGGTGCTGGTATTGGTACTTTCCTCATTGTCTCTGATGTATTTAGTAGGAGCTTTTTATTTTCTGTCAGATGGCGACCTGAAAAGGCAAAACTTGCCTTTGTCTATCACATGGGGATTATTCCTGGGCTCGGGTCCCATAGCTATTTTGTTTAAGCTGATGTGGTGGCCGGGCGCTAATATGATGCTCATTTCTACCATTGTACCTGCGGTAATATTCTTGATAGTCGTATTGATACTAATGAGAAACAACCAGGCAGAACTGGCCAGGTATTATCAACTAATGGCCCTAAGAACCGGTGTCCTGCTTGCAATAACGGTTTGCCTAAGCCTGACCTCATCGGCAAATATTATCAAGCTGCATAGATGGAAGGATCCTCAGCTCCAGTATCTTGAGCTCCGGCATTTTTCCGACCGAAACAACGATAGCATAACCCGGGCACTCATGGAGTATCAGGAGAAGAGAATAAAGGAGAAGGTAAAGGAGTAAAATCTGATGATCACTCCTCTGTCTCGATGATCTCATCGGAGGCAGGCGTCTCCGGAGATGCGGGTGTTTCTTCGACCTCTGTGGTCGGCATGATATCAGAGATGAGCTCAGCCTGAGTGCCAATCGTATTATCATCCTCAGGAGCGATGATGTCTTTCAGCTTAGGCAGCTCCTTAGTGCTATTGATACCAAAGTAGTCAAGGAAGAGAGGGGTGACACGATAGAGAACTGGTTTGCCCACGGCATCCTCTACGCGGCCTGCTACTTCTATCAGTTCCTTCTCGAGGAGCTTCTGCACAGAGTAGTCAGAGTTGACACCGCGTATCGCTTCACATTCAGCCTTGGTGATAGGGCCTTTGTAGGCTATGATGGCCAGGGTCTCGATAGCGGCTGTAGAGAGGCGCTTCTTTTCTTTCTGGCCTATGAGGATGGAGACAGTCTTGTGGTAGGCAGGCTTGGAAAAAAATTGGTAGCCACCACCTATCACACGCAGCTCAAAGGAGAAGAAATCATCCTTGTACTTATTGTCTATCTCCAGCAGTACGCTATCCAGGATGTCCATATTGATCACTGCCTCTGCGTCGAGTTTTTTGATACACTCTATCAGATCAGCCTTGGTGACTGCTGTGTCACTGCTGAAGATCAGGGCCTCGATATGTTGATGGAGATTCTCCAATGAGTATTGAGTAGTTAGTATTGAGTATTGAGACGAACAGCCGAAATGAAAGCAATTTTCAAATTAGCACATTGACACATCAGCACATTAACCATTCTCTTCCAGAGCGGCGGCACCACCCACGATCTCGGCGATCTCCTTCGTGATGGCTGCCTGGCGCTCGCGGTTCTA
>CAZNDJ010000055.1:0-22261 GCA_964571705.1 uncultured Chitinophagaceae bacterium | reverse complement strand
GCCAGTATTTTTTTCTTGTGCTGCAGCGCCAGGTCACGCTCTCCGATCAGCGCATAGATAGTGGATATAAGGTCTGCCTGCAGCATCTGAAAAAGCGGCTGTGGAAACACGCGCTGCAGTACATCGCTCTGCAGCTCATCCTTCAGTTGTTGTTTCGCTGCGGGCTGTAGGGCCTGCATGGATGTATTCCAGATGCGGGCCAGGCGCGTCTGCATATCTTGGAGCACCAGCAGGTCGCGGATATCATCCAGCACTACCCGTATAGCAGCAGTATAGCCATCGTGCTCTTCAAATTTTTTATTACCATCCGTCTGGTCAAACCAGGTGATGCGCATCAGTTTCTGATACAGCGCTATCGCAGCAGGATAGTCGGAGTGCTGATGCGCGACTTTCATCGCCTTCACTGCTACATCGCGGGCCATATCATAGGCCCCTTTCTGGTAGAGTACATCTACGTTGCTGATGATATTGGAGGTAGCGATGTCCGGTATTTGCTCATGATAGTCGCGCAGGGCACGTAGCAGTACCTCCTGCAGGTAGTCCTTCTCGTGTGCCAGATTGGCTTTTGTCTTGCCTAGTTTTTTGCAGAGCCGGTCTGCATTGTAGGTTTCCTCTTTCTGCAGGAGTTCATAGAGTTTTAAAAAGCTCTGGCTGCTCTTATTCCGCGTCGTATATTCCTTAAAAAACTTCTTCTCTGCCGAGGTCAGCTTGTGGATGAGATCTACCAGTTGGTCTTGTTTTCTCATATCAGGAGTGCTATATCGATAAATGGGAGGCTGCTCCGGTCCAGCAATGCACTGGCCACAGGCAGCGGTCTGCTAAGCTAGCTTATTCTGCTTGCCGCTTTTGTATTCTTTGTACACCTCGCGTACCATACCGTCTGAGAGGCCTATCTTAGGGACATAGATCTTGGTCGCTTTTACAAATTTCATCAGCGTGAGGAATATCTCACCGGCAGGTACGATCACGTCTGCCCGGTCAGGATTGAGGTCAAAGAGTTTCATCCTGTCGTCTACTGAGTAGCGCTTCAGGTTTGTGACCATATCCTGCAGGGTATCTATACTGAGTGGCTTGCCTTGTTTCACTTCGGCCATTTTGAAGAGGCGATTGATATTGCCTCCTGAGCCTACCAGTGCAAAGGACTTAATGTTTTTAGTTTCTTTCTTGACCCAGTCTTTCAGTTCTTTCCAGTGGTCCTTGCTCACCTTGTCGCTCAGGACGCGTATCGTACCAATGTCAAAAGAGCGCGCAGCGATAGCCTTGCCTTTGATAAAGATCGTGATCTCCGTGCTACCGCCACCCACGTCTACAAAGAGGCAGTCATGTCCGATATTGGACGCGATGAAATGCTGGCTATTGAAGATCATGCTTGCCTCACTATTACCCGATATGATCTCTATTTTGATGCCGGCTTCTTTCTCTATGCGCTTTACTATTTCGGCCCCATTGCTGGCCTCGCGCATGGCAGAGGTAGCGCAGCCTTTGTAGTGTATCACGTCGTTTACCTTCATGATATACTTGTAGCCCATCATGGCCTCTACCAGTTTTTTGACGGTGGCCTCCGGTATACGGTGGCTCTTGAATGCATCTGCGCCGAGGCGCACCGGTACACGTATGAGGCTGTTCTTTTTGAACATCGGCTCTGCGCCTTTTGATTCTATCACGTGCTCTATGAGCAGGCGTACAGAGTTGGACCCGATGTCTATGGCAGCAAATTTTTTGATCTCCATTCTGGCTATTTGGCTGAGGGTTGAATTTAGCCCACAGCCATTTCCTAGGGCTTGATTAATTATCAACCGAATGTTAGGTGCCGGAGATAGCTGTGTATGCCTATTTCTTCCTCAGGTACTGGTATATCTTATCCTGGCAGCGGATGCGGATGGCAGAGCCTGTCTGGCGGTAGGTATTGTCCTGAGTGGCATTGATCACGCGGCTTTTCACATTGTCACTCCACTGGATATTGAGTATATCCAGCAGTTCCTGTTGTAGTTTCTTATCCAGTATGGGCGTAGATATCTCTATACGCGAGTCGAGATTGCGGGTCATCCAGTCTGCTGATGAGATATAGTACAGCGGCTCGCCACCATTCTCAAAGATAAAGATGCGCGAGTGCTCCAGGTAGCGGTCTACGATGCTGATCACCTCTATATTCTCACTCATGCCCGGCACTCCCGGTATCAGGCCACAAATGCCACGTACGATGATCTTTATCTTTACGCCATGGTTGCTGGCGTCATAGAGCTTTGTGATCATCTCCTCATCTATGAGGCTATTCATTTTGATAAAGATCCCTGACTTCTTTTTGTGTTTCGCATTGTAGATCTCATCGTCTATCATCTGGATAAACTTCTTGCGGGTACGCAGCGGAGATGGGATCAGGTATTTGTATTGGCGCACGATATAGTTGCGGTCAAAGAAATCAAACACATGCGACACCTCAGAGGTGATATGCGGCTCTGCTGTGAGCAGCGACTCATCGCAATACACGTTTGAGGTCACTTCATTATAGTTGCCCGTGCTGATATTGGCATAGAGTTTTGGTTTGCCCTTCTCCTCGCGCTGTATCAGGCAGAGCTTGGAGTGTACTTTCAGCCCCTGCACACCGTAGATCACACGGATGTTTTCCTCTGCCAGCGCCTTGGCCCATTTGATATTGGCCTCCTCGTCAAATCGCGCCTGCAGCTCCACCACCACCGTCACATCCTTGCCATTGCGTGCCGCATTGATCAGGGCATTGATCACCTTAGATTTCTTAGCCGCGCGGTAGAGCGTGATCTTGATAGACTTGACCATAGGATCTATGGCCGCCTCGCGGAGCAGCTCTATGAAGTGATTGAAGCTCTGATAGGGGAAGTGGAGCAGGATATCCTGCTTTTTGATCGCTTCAAACATACTCTTCTCCCTGGCTAGCGCAGGATGCACGATAGGCTTGTGATCTTCGTAGCGTAGCGACTTCGCGCCCAGCGCAGGGAAGCTCATGAAGTCTTTGAAATTGTGATATCGGAAGCCTGGTATCAGGTTGTCATACTTGCGCAGCTTCATACGGCTCGTGAAGATGGCCAGCATATCCGCAGGCATACTGGTGTCATACACAAAGCGCACAGGATCACCTTTCTGGCGGTTCTTGACGCTCTTTGATATTTTGTCGAGGAAGCTCTGCGATACGTCATTGTCTATATCCAGCTCTGCATCGCGGGTCAGCTTGATCGTATAGCTCTCTATCTTGTCAAAAGGAAATGTATAAAATACGGATGGCAGGTTGTGGCGGATGATGTCATCCAGCAGCATCACGTAGTGATTGTGGTTGGACGATGGCAGTATGACAAAACGGCCCTCAGGATCTGATGGTATCTCCAGCAGCGCATACTGGGTCAGCTTAGGCTGGCCTTTCATAGAGAGCTTCACTGCGAGGTAGATCGACTTGTCCTTCAGGTATGGGAAGCGCTTCACCTGATTGAGCATAATGGGTACCAGAGATGGGCGCACCTTATTGTCAAAATAGCTTTTTATAAAAGCGCTCTGAGAAGCGTTCAGTTTCTTCTCATCGGTGATATAGATGCCGTGAGCGCGTAGCTCCTGCTGTATCTCTTTATATATCTTTTCAAACTTCAGATTCTGCTGGATCACTATTTTCTGTATCTCATCCAGCAGCTTGTGCGGCTTGATACGCATCGTCGTCTTGGCTGTCTTGCCAAAATCCATCACACGCTTCAGCGTAGCGATACGCACGCGGAAGAACTCATCGAGGTTATTGGAGAAGATAGCAAGGAAACGCAGGCGCTCGAGGATCGGTACTGTTTTGTCCTCAGCCTCCTGCAGTACGCGTTGATTGAATGAGAGCCAGCTGACGTCGCGGTTTACGAACTTTGGGTGCTTTACCATAGTGAGATGCCCAAAGTAGTAAAGAAATCCCAAACACAATGTTAAGCTTTCAGGCCGCACCCCTTAGCTGATGACTATCATATCCATACGCCGTTTGACAGACGGTGCTTGACGCGGCCGCGGCAGTCCCTTTTTGTATTGCACGAGGTGGCCAGCAGGGTGATCAGCAGCAAGGCTATGACCGATATATATCGCAGGACGCTCATATTGTTATAACGGAAAGGCAGCGGTTATTGTTGTTGCCGCTTCAGCTCTTTAGGTCGCAAGAACCATTCCAGTTTGCCGCGCTCTCCTATGTCTGCCCAGTGCTCCTTATCAAATCTGATCAGGGCAGCTCCGGTGGTCGGCACATTGTCTATATAGGTGTCGCCATAGCGATTGAGAAAGTAGGTGATGGACGGATTATGGCAGATCACTACCGCGCGCTCTATCTTATCATCCAGTCCACGGAGGTGCTGGATGATCTCATACGGCGTGGACTCGTACAGTGTTTTATCCTGTATCAGGTCAGCATATTTATAGTCCCACTCCTGGCAGATCAGTTTGGCGGTCTGTAGGGTGCGCCTGGCGGGGCTGGCTGCTATATAGTCCGGACGGAAGCCGCGGCGGGCTATCTCGCGGGCTATGAGGCGCGCATCCTCCTTCCTGTCTTCCCGTATCGGGCGGTCAAAATCTGCCACTGCACTGGTCCAGTCCGATTTGGTATGCCGGATGAGCACTACTGATTTCATAACGTTAATTTCAAAGTCCGTTTCTGGTTTTTAAATACTTTTGCGGCCGTGAAGATAAGGCACATCAGCCGGATCATAGCTGTAGCATTCCTGCTCAGTTCCTTCCTGTACTCTACTGTGGTGCGGGAGCTTCACTATTCCTTTTCTGTCAAATACCATACCGAGGCGCACGATCACAGCTGCGACCACCATATCCACTCTACAGATAAGGAGGACGACTGTAACATCTGTAAGATAGATGTCAACCACATTTATGATCATGCGCAGGCGGTCTACTCTTTCTCCGTTGTCTTTCTGCCGCGCAGCGCTGCTGAGCGTATAGAGCCTCTCTATCACACTGCGGCCGGGAGCACGCATCATCTCCGGGGCCCGCCTGCTATAGCCTGATACCGTTTTACTGAAAACATCTGACGCATGGCATTGCCATGCTATCTGCTGCCTGCACCGCAGGCTGTTATCTTATTTATCAGGTTATAAAAAAGGCATGAAGCATATTTTATTATTCCTGGCATTGACAGGATGCTACGCGGGTCTGTCCGCGCAGCATACTTTGTCCGGCCGGGTCTACGACAAGGACACAAGAGAACCGCTCTTCGGAGCGACCATATACCTACCCGAACATAAGAGTGGCACACTGACAGATACATCGGGGACTTTCACACTGACCAATCTGCCGGATGACCAGGTGCTCCTGGAGATCAAAACACTCGGCTATGCCCCGCAGGCTATCACAGCCAAAGTAGCTCCGGATACCATCACGATCTATCTCACTCACGCTGCGGGAGAGCTGAATGAAGTAGTGGTCACCGGCGAATCCCGCGCCACGGAGATCAGCCGCAGCCCTATCCCCATCGTGGTGATCCATAAGGACTACCTGCTCACTAACTCGGCTACCAATGCCATAGATGCACTCACCAAAATACCCGGCGTGACCGCTGTGACCACAGGGCCCAATGTATCAAAACCATACATCCGTGGCCTCGGTTTCAATCGTGTGCTCACCCTGTATGATGGCATGAGACAAGAAGGCCAGCAGTGGGGAGATGAGCATGGGATAGAAGTGGACCAGTATAGCGTGGAGCGCGCAGAGATCATCAAAGGGCCCGCGAGCCTGAGCTATGGCAGTGATGCCCTGGCAGGGGTGGTCAATCTTATCCCTACGCGCCCCGCGCCTGAGGGTGCGCTGCAGGGCGATGTGACGCTGGACTATGGCACTAACAACCGTCAGATAGGCGGCTCTGCGATGATCAAAGGCACCAAGAAAGGCACCGACTGGATAGCCCGCGTCTCGCACCGGCAGGCCATGGACTATACCAATAAGTATGATGGCCGGGTGTTCAATACTGCGTTTAACGAGACTGATGCCAGCGCCTCTCTGGGCATACACCGGGACTGGGGCTACTCGCATGTCAATTTCTCCCTGTATGATGATGTGCAGGAGATACCGGACGGCAGCCGGGATAGTGCCACGCGGCGCTTTACCCGCCAGATAGATGAGGACGGCAATAGTGAGATCGTCTCTCAGCATGACCTCAATACCTACCGCATAGAGCGCCTGCACCAGCGTGTGCAGCACTACCGCGTGAATGCTGATAACCATATCCACCTGGGCCACAAAGGGGGTACACTGGATATCGATGCCGGCTACCAGCGCAGCGTGCGCAGGGAGTATAGCCATCCTGTCCTCTATGATGTGCCGGGCCTCTACCTGCAGCTCCATACGATCAGCTACAATGTCAAGTACCATATGCCGGAGATCAGGCACTGGAACCTCACCATAGGTGTCAATGGCATGTACCAGCAGAATAACGTGACGGCGGGGACCGAGTTTGTGATACCATCCTATAGCCAGATTGACTTCGGGCCATTTGCAGTGGTGCGGAAGTCGCTGGGCAAATTTGACATAGAGGGCGGCATCAGGTATGATGTCCGGATTTTCCGCAATCAGCAGCTCTATACTGCTGCCGATCCTGTGACGGGGTTTGATATGCCTGTGTACGGTGCAGATACTGCGGGCGCCAATAAGGTCTTCTCAAACTATCGCACCACCTTTCAGGGAGTGACGGGTAGCATAGGGGCTACCTACAATGTCAATAAGCAGCTGGCGCTGAAACTGAATTTTGCCCGTGGCTATCGTGCCCCTAATATATCTGAGATATCTGCCAATGGTGTGCACCCCGGCACTAATATCTACCAGATAGGCAATGCGGATTTCAAGCCGGAGTTTAGCCTGCAGCCGGACTTTGGCGTCAGCTATACATCCAGGTATATAGCCCTGACGGCAGACGTATTTTACAACTATATTCAGAACTATATCTACAATCAGAAACTGCAAAGCGTGCATGGCGGCGACTCAATACTGGTGGCTGGCAGTCAGACCTTTCAGTATCGCTCGGCCCGGGCTCAGCTCTATGGCGGTGAGATAGGAGTAGATATACACCCCATCCATGCGCTGCATATTGACAATGTCTTCTCATTGACGTACGGCGATTTCCTCGGAGAGAAGGGTCATGCTGTGGCTGATAGTGAGCGCTACCTGCCGCTGATAGCGCCCATACATGGCACCTCTGAGGTGCGGTATGATTTCAATATCAAACGCGCACAGATCGTCAATGCCTTTGTGAAAGTGGGCGTCACCTACTATGCCGGGCAGAGCCGCATCTATAGTGCCTTTGGCACAGAGACAGCTACGCCCGGGTATGCGCTGCTCAGTGCGGGCGTGGGTGCAGGCTTTGCCAATAAAAAAGGGAAGACGATCATGAGCCTCTATGTGCTGGGATCTAACCTACTCAATACCGCCTATCAGGACCACCTGAGCCGCCTCAAGTATTTTGAGCCCTATCTAGGCAACTATACTGGCCGCAATGGTATCTATAACATGGGTGCTAACGTAAACATCAAGGTGATATTCCCGCTGGACTTCAGGATTTAGATGCTTGTCTTTCTCTCCGGAAATCCGGCTTTGACCGGAAAAATGAATGCTGCGGATGTCATAAAAGGCAATAATTCCGCTATCAGGCGTTTGAAGAGCAGGTGTACAGGCGGGGAGACGGCCTGTTAGCTTGTGAATAGGAGGAGGTGATATATTAAGTATTTTTAAACCGGAAGATGAATAAGAAGATCGTCATAATCCTGAGCGTGATATCGCTGCTGATGGCCGGGCTGTACTCTTGCAAGACGGATACGCCACTCACTACCAATGAGTATATCTCCCGCGTAGATGTGATCGCTATTGACCAGACGGACCAGCATGCTGACACCTTTGGGTATATCAACTTCCGCGAGGCGGAGGGAGGCCCGGCTACTATGATCGACACCATCCGGCTCAAAGGCGACAGGTCCTACAATGTGCAACTCAGGATACTGGACGAGGCTAATAATCCCATACTGGACCTCACAGACAGCATCACCCACATGGCGGATAAGCATCTGATGGTATACACCATAGACCCGGTATCCGGCCTGATCAAAAACAAGATACAGGACAAAGACGCACATGGCCTGCCACTCGGCCTCGTGAGCACCTGGCAGACCGGAGATAGCGGCACAACTGGCTACCTGCGCCTGATACTATACCACCAGCCGGTAGGCAAGAATGGCACACCTACACCCGGCAATGTAGACTTTGAGGCAGACTATCCTGTACTAGTAAAATAGAGCAACGATATAGTCAAATAAAAAAGGGCTGCGGTTACGCAGCCCTTTTTGTTATTATGTGGGATAGCTTATTGTGCATTCCTCCTGTGTCCCACCCATACGAAGCGTTTATTGACATACTCCGGATTGGTAAAGCTGGCGTTGCCCGCAGGGTTGCCGCCGGTCACGTGAAAGTCGCTGAAAGTAGCATGCTGATTCACAAAGATGCCACCCGTCAGGTTGAATGACACAGGTGTGAAGACAGACTCCATCTCCTCTTCTATCAGCTTGATAGTATCCTCATTGGTCGAGTAGGCTGCGCAGGTGATGGCGCCGTGTTTGCCTGCCATCTCCTTGGCCAGCTCTACAGACTGGGCGGTATTCTTCGTTTTGATCACGAGTACGATCGGGCCGAAGAGTTCATTCTCATAGATGCCAAAGTCCTTGGCTGCTACCTCCAGTACGATAGGAGAGGAGGTGCGCGCGTCAGGATATTCTGCATTTGCCACATTGCCTGGAGCGAGGAGCTGTGTGGCGATATCGCTGACAGAGTCTACACGCTTCAGCGTAGCATCACTCTGTATGGCACCGAGTGTGCCCGGACCCATAGCAGGATGCTTGGCTATACCGCTGATGGCGTCGACGAGTGCTTTCACTGTATCCTCATAGCTTACAGGAGAGCCTCCGGCACTGATGCCTCCTTCTGGTATGAAGAAGTTCTGCGGTGCCGTACACATCTGGCCGGAGTAGAGCGATACAGAGAATGCGAGATTCTGCGCTACTGCTGCGAGATCAGCCACAGAGTCGATGATCACAGAGTTGACACCAGCTTTCTCAGTGAAGGTCGTCTTGCCCGGCAGGTTCTCTACGTATTTGCCGAAGGCAGAGCCGCCGGTATAGTCTATCAGCTTTACGAGCGGATGCTCGGCCAGTTTCTTGGTGATCAGATTGTCCGAAGCGTCTACTGCCAGTTGGCAGATATTGATGTCGTGGCCTTTTTGCTGCAGGGCATTTTGTATCTCGGCTACTACGATAGCTATTGCGTAGACAGACTTAGGGTGCGGCTTTACGATAGCTGTATTGCCGGTGATCAGCGTGGCGAAGAGGCCCGGTACCGTGTTCCATGTAGGGAAAGTAGAGCAGCCAATGATCAGGCCGACACCCTTTGGTACTGCATGGTATTCTTTCTGGAGTTTCAGCGTTGCTTTGCCGGCAGGTTTCTCCCATGTGATAGACTCAGGAAAGCGCTTTAGCTCCTCCCAGCCCATAGCCAGTGCCTCCAGCGCGCGGTCGCTGGCGTGAGGCCCCGATGCCTGAAATGACATGACAAACGATTGGCCCGTGGTATGCTGCGTAGCATAGGCTATCTCAAAGAACTTATTTTTGATACGCTCCAGTGCATCTACCAGCACCTCGGCACGCTCATCGGCAGAGACCTTCTTCCACTCGCCAAAGGCGCGGCCGGCGCGTACCAGCAGGGTATCTACCTCAAATGTAGGATAGGTGATACCCAGTGGCTTCATAGTGTAGGGTGATACCTCCTCACCCACCCAGCCGGTAGGGTTCTGCTGCTTCAGCAGTTCAAATTTTTTGCCGAGCTGCTCATTGTAGAGCTTCAGGCCCTCAGTAGAGGCCTCCTCTCCATAGGCTTTGGGAGACTCCGGATATTGTGCAAAGAAAGCGCGGGAGTGGATGGCCTTGACGGCGTTTTCTACGATCTCGCGGTTAGACTGGCTTAGTGACATATCTTGTGTTTTACTGTTTTAAAAGTATGAGGGTTGAAAGTAAGGGATTTTGGTAGAAAAGGAAAAATGAGGTAAGTAGGTAGGGACAGGTCGCGACCTGTCCCTACCTACCAGCGGGCTATGCAGCCAGCTCCCCCAGCTTTTCCATGATCCAGCTCTTGTCCGCCAGTTGTTTTACTTTATTGATATCCTGTGTGAGTTGTGCGATCTTTTTGCGGTCCTTCACATCTGCGCGGAATAGCTTGAGTGTATAGCGCACAAAATTGCCATACACCGCCCGCTGCGTATCAGAGATGAGCCGCTTACGGCTGAGCAGTATGCGGAAGCTCTCACTGAGCGACTGCAGCGGCTGGTACTCTCCCAGCTCGTAGTAGGTCTTCATGAGTGTCGTTTTGGCATCGAGCTGGTAGAAGACATCATTATAGTCTACCGAGCCGAGCAGCTCCAGCACCCGGTCATATTTGCCTGCGGCAAAAGCATAGCGCGCCATATTGAAGGTATAGGCGTTGTCCCTGTCGCGCTCAGGAATATATGGCGTATAGGTTTCTATGAAATCGGTAACCCATTTCAGCTCTTTGGCGCGGAGCGCGACGGTGACTATGTTTTTAAACTCCCATGGAGACATGGAGCCGGTATGCGTGAGCAGGCCGTCACGCAGCTGCTGCTTATAGAGTGAGAGTATCTTCTGTACGTAGCTCAGGTCACCCTGATTGATCATGCGGATACAGTAGTTCACCGCAAATGCATAGAGCTGCTCCGCATCTGTGACCGGGAAAAGATGTATATGCTGCGACAGGAGGGCGCTTAGCAGCTCAAAGTTGGCATTGCCATCTCTCTCCTGTAGTGTATGGATGATGGCTACATAGATCTGAATGAGTGG
This sequence comes from uncultured Chitinophagaceae bacterium, assembly GCA_964571705.1. GTDB lineage: Bacteria > Bacteroidota > Bacteroidia > Chitinophagales > LD1 > UBA1941. Next base: position 11,387 of record CAZNDJ010000055.1, on the reverse strand, counting down.
CACATCTTTTATGGATGAATATGCCGCCATCGCCATCACCGCCTCCATGAAGTGTATCTCTGATGGTGTATTCAGAAACTTCTGGTAGTGCAGTGCGGAAGCATAATACTTTAGCTTTTGTATCACATAGTAGGTGTCGAGGCTGTGCATGGTAGCCGTGAGGTGCTTCTCACTATCCCGGCGGTCCAGATTTTCTATGAAGGCATTTTGCAGCTCATCTGCCCTGTAGCGATTAATATAGTAGCCGGCATCGCGGAGGTCGTTTTTGCGCGCAGTATCATTTACAGCTTTGACCATAGGTGCTGCACAGGATGGGAGCGCGCGACTATTGTACACCTCCAGCAGTAGTAGATTCCGCTCTGTATCATGAGACGAGAGGTGCTCCTGCAGCAGAAATTTCTCTAAACCTTTAGTGAGGTCAGATAGCAGTCGTGCATACCGTAGCGGGGTGAATTTCTTTTTGCCATAGGCGGCCTTCCAGATGTTATTTTTATCCAGAGCCTCTGGGATGCGTTCCTTGTAAAAAGTCCTGATATAGGACCAGCTAGCTAAAACATGATCATCAACACCAGCTCCGGGTATGAACCTATCTAAACGATTTAGTTCATACTGTGAAAGCGAACGCAAAATATGGTCTGGTTTTGTATGATGCATATTATTCCTATATTCTAAAAAAATATTAGGTATATAAATGACATGTATATAAGTGTAAATATAGCATAGAAATAAAAAATTAGGTATATAGACTTCTTTTTGTACTTATTTTTCCGGCCCCTACTGTTTTTATTTGTACCGTGAAGTAAAATCTGATAGCGTGCCTAAACCAAATGAAGCAAAACACATGAAAGCAATTCTATTGAGCATCATGATACTGTGTGGCATCTACAGCCATGCCCAGATCACATCTATCAATCCTGCACAGGCATACCGCGGAGATTCGCTATATACGACCATCAGCTCTGCGGCATTGTTTATGACCAGCTCTACGCCTCAGGGTAATATTCAAGACATTTTCCTGAAAAGTGCTACTGATTCTGTGTTTGCAGTTTATGACTCTACCCAAGTGGTAAACGCTAATACGGTCAACAGTTTCTGGAAAATACCTTCTACGATTGCTACTGGATTATATACACTGGTAGTGCGGGTTTATAGTAATTTCTTCTCAGGCCCTACTACAGACCATGTTCTCAGCAATTCATTCAATATTACTACAGCAGTTTGGCCTGGAGATGCTGATAATGACCAGCTAGTGGACTACAATGATATACTGCCTATAGGCCTGGGTTATGGCGCTACAGGCACTAGCCGGCCCGGTGCTTCCATCTTGTGGCAGGCACAGTCTGCCGTAGATTGGTCCCAAGTCTTTATGTCCTATCCACTGGCGCCTAACTATAAGCATGCTGACTGCAATGGTGACGGAATGATCAATGCTGCGGATACTCTTGCTATCAGGCAAAACTTCAGCCTGACGCATAGTAAGACTGACCAGATGGAGCCGTGGCGTAGCGGATTGCCAGCACTGGTACCACGCTTTGACAAGGATGTGGTCTACAATGGTGATGTATTGAATGTAGATTTTTTGCTTGGCGATAGTACCATTTCCGCCAGCCATATCTACGGTATTGCCTTTACGTATCATTTCGAGCAGCAGAGTATGGACTCGGCGTCTAGTACTGTCAGCTATGGCGGCTCATGGTTGGGAGGCAGTTCTGATTTGCTGGCTATGAGCCGAGCTCTGCATAGCCAGGGGATAATCCAAATCGGGATAACGCGTGTAGACCATACTGCCCGGACCGGCAGCGGACCTATAGCCAGGGCGAGCTTTAAGATCACTACTGATAATATCAGCGGGATATCCTATGGCCCTTATGCCAATCACGGATATATCACTGATGTGCGCCTGATCGATAGTACAGGCACTCAGATGCCGGTCAATGCCGGTGCTGATAGTACCACCTTCATGTACTATCCTGACGGTGTATCTGACATAGCAGATATAGATATTCAGGTGATGCCCAATCCCATCAGCTCTAAATGCCTCATCACTGCGACAGATGAGATACTAGCTGTATCACTGATAGATATCAGTGGGCATCAGGTATGGAGTGCTAAAGGCCTGAGTACCCGCACTGTGGCTGTAGATATATCTACCTATGTAGACGGCCTGTACTTCGCACAGGTGAAAACGCGGAGAGGGATACGGCTGGTGAAAGTGCTGATAGTAAAATAGCCATCCTACCATACCTCATCCACCTCCGGGTGGATGGGGTATTTAAAAATCAGAATCTGACAACAAATTGTATATTTAATTCTTAACCAATAAAAACAAAACAGCTATGAGAACAGTTATAGTACTACTGCTTCTGGCATTTTGCTGCGTGGCACGGGGACAGACCGTGACGGCAGTGAGTCCCAATCAGGCGTATCAGGGACAGTCCCTGTCTACGTCTATCTCTTCCTCCGGATTATTTATGGTAGGCTCCTCTCCTCAGGGCAACATCATGGACATCATCCTGAAAAATTCCAATGATTCGGTATTTGCCGTATCTGACTCTATCAATGTGGTAGATGCTAATACAGCTACTACATTCTGGAATATACCTGGCACTATTGCTACGGGTCTATACACATTAGTAGTACGGGTATATGATGTGTTATTCTCTGGCTCTACGTCTGATTATACATTATCCAATGCATTTACCATCAGTCCTCCCCAATCTACTGTTTCGGGCACAGTGTACGATGACCTGAATCATAATGGCCTGAAAGATGCCGGTGAACCAGGATTGGCGGGATATACAGTACGCCTCAGTCCTCTGGGCAATATAGGCATCTCAGACGCCGCTGGCCACTACACCATCTCCAGTATCCCTGGCACGGATACACTGGATATACAGGTACCGGCAGATGATCTCTATATTACATCAGGCGCTGCCCAGCACATACTGACCATACCTGCGGGTGCTACTACCGGTTTGGATTTTGGTCTGTATCGCGAGCGCTACCTGATCAGTATGAATCCTGACTCTGCATCCACTGGTACCAATACGCCTACCTCCATACTCAGCTCAAAGGTATTTAAGAATGGGGCGATCACCAGCATCGTCTTGCGCAATTCTATCACCGGAGCGCTGCTGCATGCTTCTGCCAGCTCACGTGTAGATAGCAATCGGGCCACGGCTACCTTTGGCATAGGCAGCACAGTGCAGACAGGATACTATGACCTGGTGGTAGTGGTGCGTAGCACAGTGACCAATACACCAAGGACATTCACACTGGACTCAGCGTTTAAGATCTACGGGCCAGTAGGTGTGATATCCGGGTATGCATTTACCGATGCGAATCAGAATGGCACTTTGGATGGTGGCGAGACACCTCTGATAGGTCGCGTAGTGACTATCAGGAATGCAAGCGGATCGTTTACCACCTCCAGGGCTACTGATTCATCTGGATTCTATCAGTTTTACACTTTGCCTGACGGTACTTATACTGTGACATTCTATAATCCGGGTTCTTACTATAGCTATTGCGGCAATGCGCCATTGATGACGACTCCGGGTTCTTATGTAGTCACTATCGCAAGAGACACTATCACTGGACGCGATTTTGGCCTGTCAGGAAATGTAGCACCACAGTCAGACTTGTTTATACATCCAGGTTGGTCGGCGGCAAACCCTGGTTTCCTACGCCACTACTGGATTTACTATGGTGTCAATAATTCCGCACCTGCCACAAACGTGGTGATCACCATGCAATATGACAGTACTTTGATCTTTGATCACAGTGCCGTACCACCTACCTCACATGATCTGGCCACGCATACGCTGACCTGGAATGTCGGAACTGTCAGCTCGTACTGGCAGGGTGGCTGGAGTGGTATGGATATGTACTTCCAGGTGCCTGTCACAGCAGTATCAGGGCAGTTGCTCCATGATGTATTTACGATCAATAGTACAGGAACTGTTGATTGTAATACTGGAAACAACATACTGGATGATTATAGTATGGTCACCTCTTCTATGGATCCTAATGAGAAACATTCGGTACCTTATAATGGTCTGGTCACTGGAAAAGATTCTGTGATAGACTATACTATCAACTTCCAGAATACGGGTACTGCATCTACTCACTTCGTGATCGTCAAGGATACACTGGACCCAAATCTGGAGTTCAGGTCTGTGATAGTCACTGGCACCAGTGGTGAGTACAAGTTTGATAACAACAATGGCGTGCTGACATTTACTATGGACCCACTGGTCCTCACAGATAGCGCTACGGATGAGCCGCACAGCCATGGCTTTGTTTCTTTCAAGGTGAAGGTCAAAGCTGGAACGCCGATCGGTACAGTGATCCGAAATACTGCTAACATTTACTTTGACTACAATGAAGCAGTCAATACGAATACAGCTATCAATACAGTGTACGATCCGCTCTCAGTGGGGAATATAAAGGATGCAATGAAGGTCTCTGTATATCCTAATCCATTTGCAGAGAGCACCCGTGTTGCATTCAGCAATCCGTCACATGACAAGTATAGCCTGAAGGTATATGACATAGATGGCAATCTGGTCCGTACACTGACAGGCTCCGGCAGTGAATTTGTGATCGAGCGCGAAGCAATGGCACTCGGCGTGTATATGTACAAGCTCACTAATCAAACTACGAAGCAAAGTGCTTCAGGCAAGATAACATTACTGTAATCTGAGCTTTGGGATAAATGCCAAGGGCGGATCGTTTTAAACGGTCCGCCCTTTTTGATTGTATAAATTTGAATTACTTTTTACTCAGTGCTTTGATCAGACTATCCTCCAGCACATATTGCTCGAAGGTAGTGTGGCGCGAGAGTGCTACGGAGTCCATGGCCAGGATATCTTTTCTCATGAAAAAGAGCTTATAAACATTACTGTCTGGCACCACTGTTTTGACTTTGATGATCAGCATGCCTTTCAGCACATCATTATATTCGCCACGATGTACAGGATATTTGTGCAATACCTGATAAGCACTGTCTTTTTGACCAGAGTTATAGATCATCACTACTTTATTCATGTATGCAGACGCCAGAAACGGCGCCATGCCCAGGACCTGATCGTATAGTTGGGCTGCCTTTGCGTTTTGTCCTTCACGTTGTAGTGAGGTAGCCAGATCATTCAGTACATGGAGATCGTATGGGTTGCAGCGCAGCGCCTCTTCAAAGTAATATTTTGATATGGCTGGTGTCTCGGAGCGAAATGCCGCCATGCCCTGATACCATGAGATAGGAGTAGCTGTATAGTCCAGTGGGAAAAAATAGCTTTTAGCCATTCCCGCGTGGTAGCTCATTTTTTGCCAGTCTTTTTTGCGCTGCGCTTGCAGTGCATATATCAGGTGCACCTCGGAGGCATATCTCCGCATAGTGATGTATGTAGTCACACTGCCACTGAGGATGAGCAGCACGCACACAGCCAGCAATATCTGTCGGTCCGTTCCTGGAGTATCATTGGATAGAGTAGCATCATAAGCGGCACAAATGACAGCAAAAAACAACATCAGCAGGAGCTGAGTATAGAATCTATCCCCAGGCAGGCTGAAGCATGCGATCACCAGGTAAGTGGACAGACCGCATAGTGTAAAAAGCAGAAGTGTCCGGTCAGCTATGCCACCACGTAGCAGACGCCAGGCCAGATATACTATACAGCCAAAGAGTGAGAGGAAAAGAAGAAATCCGATGCTGCCACCCTCGGCTAGCAACAATAGCAGGTCATTGTGAGGTCGGATATAGCGGATACTATTGTCCATCGCGTAGCCGCTGAATGGCAAGACATATTTTGGAGCATAGAGCTTCCAGTTATCATAGCCAGCGCCGGCTACAGGATAGTCCAGATACATGTGCCAGGCATTACGCCAGAGATATAGCCTTTCGGCCACACTGTTGGTGTGAAACTGATCCTCCTGTATGAGGGCATCGGAAGAATTGGCGTAAGTATTGATCTTTTCTACCCGGCTTTGAATCATATCAAAGCGGTCACTGCGGTATATGAAAAAAAATGCTGCACCGGCCGCTAGCAGTATACCGATCGGCATTAGCCATTGCCATCCTTTCTTTTCGCGCCAGCTGGCGATCATAAACAAAAGGCATCCTGATCCTGCAAGAACTGAGACTGCCACCCACGTGGAGAGCGTCTGCAGGAGTACCAGTGTGAGCAGGATGAGACCAGCATTGATCAAGGATACAATACGCCATCCACGCTTTAAGATGGTGACGCCGGCCAGAATGAGGGGCAGCATCAGTGTGATAGTTTCGGCATAAAAATTTTTATTGCCGAGGCTGGAGGAGAGTAGGAAGTTAAAGCGTACCTTATTGCTGGTGCCTAGCTGCAGCCCTGCCTGTGACAGCGCTATCAGCGTGAATACCAGAATGGAGATATTCATGTATTTCAGCAAGAGCTCGATCCCGCCCTCAGTATGCCTGAGTATCCAGATGAAGATCAAAAAATAGCCGGAAAGGACCAGTAGCTTCAGGAAGTCATATATCGCCTCTCCTCCATTGATGGATCTGCTCATCGTAAGTCCGGTGTAGAGCAGATAAAGTGCCAGTAATCCATAAAAAGGATTGCTGCGGAATGAATAGAAGTAAATGGGCCTGGATGTGAAAACAAAAAATATTAGCAATGCACAAAAGAGGGCAATAGCAACGCCCGAAGCCATGAAACGGAAAGTCGTCTCGGTCTCGAGCATGGACGGAGCAAAAATGAATGGTAACAGCACAAAAAGCAAAGCCAGAATAAGATGCGCGACGATGCGGTAGGATTTGCTGTACATCAGGTTTTTCACAGGCAAAATCTTGTTTTTCTGCAAGGTAAACCATATTTTTAATTACGCCAAAACAAACGCCTTGAATGACTCTGTGATCACGCCTCAAGTCATCCTGAAAACCAGGAAGCATATCCCTTTTATCTTACTTACGGGCGTCATCATTTCTGCTTTGTCTTATTGGTTTTTTTCAAGCACATCGGGAGGCTATCGGTCTGAGACCCGATTTTACATCAATGAAAATATAGTGCTGAATATGGCTATGGGTCAGACAGAGACCAAGGAGCTAAACATCCTGAGCACGATCGCTACCAATAAGGTGATACTGCTGATAGGATCTGACGAACTGCGGGACTCTCTGGTCAAGGATTTTGATCTCTATCATCACTATGGAATCAATCCTGAGGAGCAATTTTCACATGAAATAGTACTATCACGCCTGGCTGACCACATACACCTGATCCGCGATGCAAAGGATGTAGGAGTGCTGTGCCTCTCTGTGGTAGATGGAGATAGATTTCTGGCCGCTAAAATAGCCAACCGTGTAGTAGATCGTATCAATGAAATGAACCAGCAGATATTGATGAAAGACCTGAAGCAAAAGGCTGATCAGTATGAGAAGATACTGCCCAAAGTAAAGGAGATAGCGGATTCCAGCCGGCAAAATTTCCTGACTTTCGTAGGATCAGAGCAGCCAATGGCGATGAATGGAGGCGATGGTAGTACGCGTGACAAGGTCAGGCTAATAGGCAATGATCTGGAAGGCAAGATGAACCGTAGCACATGGCAATATGAGGATGTAGCGGGCCAATATTATAGCCTGATCAGCAAGATCAAAACAGTGGGGGATGATCGCTGGCAAGGTATTACGGTGATACAGAAGGCGCTGCCAGATATTAATTCTAATGGCCCGAGGCTTATCACATATGCGGTATTCGCAGGTTTGGGAGCGATGCTGTTTTACGTGTTCATTGCCCTTAGCTACTATCAGAATGAGGGTCAGTCAAAACAGATCATCATGGCGCTGCGAGGCAAAAAGGTACCCGAAGATCTCTCATCACATAGTGCCGAAACCCCTCCCCCCGCGCAATAACTTTTCCACATTTTGTGCTATATTCGCTGGGAGTAGAAATCCGCACTGACAGAGGCGCGGATTTTATATATTATAATAACAGTGACAATAGCTATATAAATGGGATGTGGATCGTGTGGTACAGCCACGGGAGGTGAGCAGGGCTGCCAGAGCAAAGGCGGCTGCTCAACCGGGGGGTGTAATAAGAATAATGTTTACGACTGGCTGGCAGATATGCCCCTGTCTTTCAATGAGAATTTTAACATCATAGAGGTCGCTTTCAAGAAGGGCTCCCGCAAAGGGTTCTACCGCAATAGCGCTAACCTGAGCCTGACCAAGGGACAGCTGATAGTGATAGAGGCTGCACAAGGCTATGATGTGGGCGAGGTGAGCCTGCAGGGCGAGCTGGTCAAGGCCCAGATGAAGAAGAACCGCGTGAGTGAGCGTGATGATACCATCCGCGCCGTGATACGCGTGGCCGGAGAGCAGGATATCAATACCTACCTGGATGGCCGCAATAAGGAGCAGGACACCATGATCCGTGCCCGCGCCATAGCCAAGAGCATCAAGCTGGACATGAAGATAGGCGATGTAGAGTACCAGGGTGATGGCAAGAAAGCAACGATCTACTATACTGCCGATGACCGCGTGGACTTCCGCGAGCTGGTGAAGGTATATGCACGTGACTTTAAGGTGAAGATAGAAATGCGCCAGATCGGTGCGCGCCAGGAGGCGGCACGGATAGGCGGTATGGGTACCTGTGGCCGGGAGCTATGTTGCTCCACCTGGCTGGCAGACTTTAAGTCGGTGACCACGCAGGCAGTGCGCTACCAAAACCTCGCCATCAATACAGAGAAAATGAGCGGCCAGTGCGGCAGGCTGAAGTGCTGCCTCAACTATGAGCTGGATACCTACAATGACGCGCTGAAGAAGTTTCCTAAGAACCCCGACAAGATCGAGACGGAGGAAGGCACTGCCTACCTGCGCAAGACCGAGATACTCAAGAAGCAGCTCTGGTATGCCTACGAGGGTCATGGCGGCACGCCATTCAAACTGGATGTAGAGACGGTCAATGAACTGATCTGGATGAATAAGCAGGGTAAAAAGCCTGCTGGCCTGGGCAACTATAACGTAGTGGAGGAGGTAGTAGAAGACGAGTCCAAGCATGACGACCTGGTAGGCCAGGTGAGCCTGTCTACACTGGAGGAGAAGGCCCGCAAGAACCGTAATAAGAGCCGCAATAAACGCAGCGGTGGCCGTGACGGTGATGAGCGCCGTACACAGGGCAGGCAGCAAGGAGGCGGCGAGGGCCAGCAAACCGAAGGCGGCCAGCAGCAAGAGCGCAAGCCACAGCAGAACCGCAATCAAGGCGGCAATCAAAACCGCCAGGGTGGTGACCGCAATAGGCCGCAGGGCGAGCGCAATCAGCAGCAAGGCCAGAAGCCACAAGGTGAGCGCAACCAGCAGAACCGCAATCAGGGAGGTAATAATCAGAACCGCCAGGGTGGCGATAGGAATAAGCAGCAAGGAGACCGCAATCAGCCACAGGGCGAGCGCAACCAGCAGCAAGGCCAGAAGCCTCAGGGCGAGCGCAACAACCAGCAGCGTAAAGAAGGCGGCAATAACCAAAACCGTCCGCAGGGAGACCGCAATAATCAGAACCGCCAGGGTGGTGACAGGAACAAACCGCAAGGTGACAAGCCAGCTGCACCAAAGACTGATAATACCGAACCTAAATAGAATGATCGGTATGAAGCGCATATCTCTGACCATACTAGCCGCAGGAGCTATTTTGCTCACGGCGTGTGATGGCAATAAACTGATGGAGACCAATACTCCGGTAGCCGGAGAGAAGTGGGCCTATAATGATATCAAGTCCTACACCGTAGAGGTCAAGGATACTGTGACCCGGTATAATATCTACATCAATCTCAGGCACTCCTTCCAGTTTGACTGGAGGAACGTGTATGTTCAGGTGGGTACCCAGCTGCCTGATGGCAAGAAGATGGAGAAGCGGGTAAACCTGCCTCTCTGCGAGCCGGATGGCAAGTGGTATGGCTCCTGCCTGGGAGACAACTGTGATGTGCCGGTGATGATACAGCACGATGCGAGGTTTCCCATGCCGGGCAAGTATACTTTCACCCTTCGTCAGGATATGCGGGTAGATCCGCTGGACAAGGTTAAGAGCGTAGGCCTCAGGATAGAGAAGGCCAAACCTCTACAAGGAACAAATCAATAGATCAAGAGAATAAAGAAAGCCGGTATCAGCCGGCTTTCTTTTTATATAGAGAACCCCTGTAAATCTACCAAGGCAGGGCGTCCTCCATGTGGAAGTAGCCACCTGTAGGGCCATCGGCTGCTAGTGTGGCGAGGCGTACAGATGTGCGCGCACCATCAGGTATCTCCATAGGCGCAGCATCAGTGCCCATGTCTGTTTTGACCCAGCCCGGATGCGCAGAGTTCACTTTGATATTCGTATCCTTCAGCGCGTGTGCGAGGTGGATGGTAAACTGATTCAGCGCCGTCTTTGACATGTCATAGGCAAATGCCTTGGCATCATAGATAGGCGAGCCCGGTGTGGCATGCAGATGCAGAGAGGCCAGTATGCTAGATAGATTGACTATGCGGCCGGCATCCGCTTTCTCTACGAGCGGCAGCAGCTTTTGTGTCAGCCCTATGAGGTTAAAGACATTGACATCAAAGGTCTTCTGCAGGTCTGCATAGCTGGTGGTGGTCACTGTATTCTGGCCCCATCCTGCTGCTTCGGCCTGTATACCGGCATTATTGACGAGGATGTCCAGCTTGCCGTAGGTCTTAGCTATTTCATCATGTACTGCCTGGAAGCCTGCCGGTTGCTCAAGGTCTACCTTGATATAGTGGGCATCTATGCCCTCAGCAGCGAGCTGTGCGGCAGCTGCTTTACCACGGCTCTCATCGCGGGAGCCTATGAGTACGGTGATGCCCTGCTGGCCCAGCTGGCGCGCTGTCTCGAGGCCTATGCCCTTATTGGCGCCGGTGATCAGCGCTACTTTCTTGTTAGTTGACATTGTCTACTGTTTAATGGTTTAATTGTTTTTGAACTAAACAGCCGCTATTCGGAATGTTTGTTCCAATTAGGACGGAGCACCTTTTAAAATATTTGGTGCAACAGCAGATTTTCGGTGAATATTTTTGGGAAGGACTTTTAGCGTGAAGTATGGAAAAATCAAAAGGCGGGTCTTCCCCGCCTTTTGATAATGATATAATGAAGGATACTTACTTCCTGTCCTTGATACCTACAAACGGACGCTGTACAGCGCCTGTGTAGATCTGGCGAGGGCGGCCTATATCTTCTTTGCGCTCGCGCATCTCCTTCCACTGAGAGATCCAGCCCGGCATACGGCCCAGGGCAAAGAGCACCGTGAACATCGGTGTAGGGAAGCCCAGCGCCTTGTAGATGATACCAGAGTAGAAGTCCACGTTAGGGTACAGCTTGCGCTCTGCAAAGTATGGATCCTTGAGTGCCACCTGCTCCAGCTCCTTG
>CAZNDJ010000054.1:0-22574 GCA_964571705.1 uncultured Chitinophagaceae bacterium | reverse complement strand
CTACTGACGAGCAAGGCGAGAAGGTGGATGTGGTGATAGGACGTACCGGCGAGGTGCGTATCGTGAAGGAAGATAATACTGACAAGGTACTCATCTCAAATCACATCCCATACGGTTCATTCATCTACGTGAAGGATGGCAAGCCGGTAAAGAAGGGCGATGTAATATGCAAGTGGGATCCGTATAACAACGTGATCGTGTCTGAAGTAGCCGGCAAGGTGAAGTTCGAGCATATCATAGAGAACGTGACCTACCGCGATGAGATGGATGAGCAGACTGGCCACCGCGAGAAGGTGATCATCGAGACCAAGGATAAGACCAAGATACCTACTGTACTCGTAGAGGCTGGCAAAGAAGGCAAGCAGTACAACGTACCGGTAGGCAGCCACATCGTGATAGAAAACGGTGAGACTGTAAGGCAAGGTCAGATCCTGGCCAAGATACCACGCGTGATGGGCAAGGTGAAGGATATCACCGGTGGTCTCCCACGTGTGACTGAGCTCTTTGAAGCCCGTAACCCATCTAACCCTGCTACCGTAGCAGAAATAGACGGTGTGGTACGCTTCGGTGGTATCAAGCGTGGTAACCGTGAGATCATCATCGAGAGCCGCGAGGGCGAAACCAAGAAATACCTCGTGCCGCTGTCCAAGCATATCCTCGTGCAGGAGCAGGACTTCGTACGTGCCGGTACACCGCTCTCTGACGGTGCTATCACACCGAGCGATATCCTCTACATCAAGGGACCATTTGCCGTACAGGAGTACCTGGTGAATGAGATCCAGGAGGTGTACCGCCTGCAGGGCATCAAGATCAATGACAAGCACATCGAGGTGATCGTACGCCAGATGATGAGTAAGATGATCATCGACGATCCGGGTGACACTAAGTGCCTGGAGGGTGAGTCAGTGAATAAGTTTGAGCTGCTCGCTATCAATGATGAGCTGTTTGACAAGAAGGTGATCACTCAGGCAGAAGACTCTGAGAACCTGAAGGCTGGCCAGATAGTGTCGCTCCGCCGTGTACGCGAGGAAAACTCCGTACTGCGCCGTGCAGACAAGAAGCTGGTAGAGTACAGGGATGCATTCCCGGCTACTGCTACACCGCAGCTGCAGGGTATCACCCGTGCGTCACTCTCCACTGAGTCATGGATCTCGGCAGCGTCCTTCCAGGAGACTACCAAGGTACTCTCATCTGCCTCTATCGCGGCTAAGCAGGACTTCCTCGAAGGCCTGAAGGAAAACGTGATCGTAGGTAAGAGGATACCAGCAGGTACCGGCCAGCGTAGGTTTGACCGCATGCTCGTGACCAATCAGGAGGACGTAGACCGCCTGAACAATAGCGCTCCTAAGAAAGAGGAGAGCGGCATCGAGCTGATAGGATAATATCCTGACCTCACATGAGGTGTCAAATAGAGACTCCCGTCTGATGATTCAGGCGGGAGTTTTTTTTATTTATCTCGTACTGATAAAATCAGCTATCGCTTTTGCATACTCCGTCGGCACCTCCAGCTGCGGGAAGTGGCCACTCGTACGGAGCTCCGTCAACTGATACCCCGGCATTTCTTTTTGCCAGCGGGTCAGGTATTCCTTGGCTGAGAAAAATTTGTCGCGCATGCCCCAGACAATCTGGCCGCGCAGATGTAGTTTGTGAAACTTCTTGAGAGTCTCGTCATAAAACAGGCTGGAGCGCAGCATTTCCATCATCAAGATATAGTTAGCATAGCGGTCATCGGCGGTCTGATGTACTTGCAGGAAGGTGTCCTCATTCTTGCGGTAGTTATTCCGGTCGGCAAAGGCATTAGCTGCCATTACCTTCACCGAGAAACCTTTGTCCAAGTATAGCCAGCGGCCTATGCGACCATCCATCAGGGAGAGGCCACGGGCCGCGCTGCTGCCTTTCAGATCCCAGCAGAAGGTATTGGTCAGTGTGACGGAGCTGATGCGCTCTGGCACCTCTACAGCCGTTCTCAGTCCTATAGAGCCACCGAGGTCGTGCACTACGAGGTGGATATCCGTCAGGTCCAGCTCTTTGATCAGGCAGACCAGGCGCTGTGCATGTGCCAGTGGGGTGAGGGCTATACGGCTATCACGCTCAGACAGGCCAAAACCCAAATGGTCGGGTACGATACAGCGATAGCGGTCGCTGAGCTGAGCCACTATGGGCTGGTAGAGCCCAGACCACTCCGGTATACCATGTACGAAGAGGATAGTTTTGCCCGTACCCTGATCCAGGTAGTGCATCTGTTTGCCGTGGATAGAGAGGTAGCGAGAGGAGGTGTTTTCAGTGGAGGAAGAGGTCATTGGCTTTTGATTTTAGTAGATTACCGATCTGGTCTAGCGGATAAGTGTCAGGATGCATTAGATACATGCCTGTGAGGCCGTCTATAAGGCTCACGATGCTCCACGCGAGTGTATGGCTGTCTGTATGTCCGTTACGCTGCAGGCAGGCGCTGATGGGCTGTATCACTTCTTTCTCAAAGTCAATTTTGATGCCTAGCTCTGCCATGAGGGCTGGCTGGTGGCGCACGGAGTGCAGTGTCTTCCACAGCAGGGTATGAATAGGCAGTAAGGCCACACAGCGGTCTACATGCTGCTCATAGGCCTGAGCGGCCGTGAGTGTGGTATCACGGTAGGGCAGGAGCGTATCTGCTATCTGGCCATAGCCGATCTGCAGGAGGTGTAGCAGCAGGTCATCCTTACTACGAAAATGCCGGTAGAGGAGTCCCTGTGCTACACCACTAACCTCTGCCAGCCTTTGTATACTGGTACGGTCATATCCCTCATTGGCAAATAAAACAACAGCTGCTGCCACGATTTTTTCTTTCCCTGTCATGTGAGTGAATGTTCACTCACAAATGTACAATATCTATTTTGATTTTTGCTAAACGTTTATTTGTTAAAATTAAATCTATCAATATGTCATGTATTTGTCCAATCTATTCTTTATCAGCGTTAAAAAAGGTATGAAAAACTACAAGACTGACATTTGTCATATAAATACGGAAACCTTTTCCGCAGGCAATCCGTACATGAAACACCTTGTAGATATACCTAGAAATGGGTATGCCGGAAGGTAGGTAACAAAAGCACTGGAAACTCAAACCCTGAGCTACAGTGATATGAAGAAATTACCAAACGTATTGGAAACGAGACTTGACCCTGTGTGCTTTGTTTAACCTTTTCAACTCATCACCCCAAGATGACTAAACTACGGCTGCTAGCCATAGCTATGCTCGTCATAGCCCTTGTACCGACCCCTGCCCAGGTATCCGCTACCTCCGCTGCACCGCAGGGATTCAACTACCAGTCGGTAGCGCGCAATCCTGCCGGCCAGGTCCTGGCCAATCAGGCTGTCCATCTCCGTATCTCTATCCGTGACAGCAGCGCTGCAGGCGCTATCGTCTACCAGGAGCACCATCAGGTCCTGACCAATGCCTTTGGCACCTTCAGCGTAGTGGTAGGTGGTGGCAGTATCATTCTGGGCAATTTTGGTGGCATAGGCTGGGGTGCAGCAGATAAATACCTGCAGGCCGAGATGGACTTTACCGGAGGCAATGCTTACCGCATGCTCGGCGTATCAAAACTGCAAAGCGTACCATATGTACTGTATGCAGGTACCTCCGCTGCTGATATCAAGAGCGTAAAATATGATACTACCGGAGTACTCCATGTGCAAACTGCGGGCAACACTATCCCCGCCACAAAGCCTGTATGGCTAGCGGGAGGCAATAGCACTCTGAGTGCTATCAATAATTGGCTCGGCACGATAGATAATACAGACATGATCATCAAGCAGGGCAATGTAGAAGCGATCCGCTATACCAAAGGCGGCGCGATACTCGCTACTGGTAGCACTGCAGGTGTCACACCGATGTCAGGTGCTGGCAGCCGTATGGAGTGGATCCCTGCCAAGGGAGCCTTCCGCGCTGGCTATGTGACCGGCAGCCAGTGGAATGATGCCTATATAGGATCAGGCTCAGTAGCCATGGGTATCAACGCGGTGGCTTCTGGCGTAGATGCTGTAGCACTCGGTACCAGCATACAGGCCCTGGATAGCAATAGCACAGTACTAGGCTATGGTCTTGTATCAAAGGGTAGTGGCAGTACAGTGATAGGCGTCTTCAATGATACTACACTGGCTGCTACGGATACTACTGCTGGAGATAAGGCACTCTTTCAGGTGGGCAGCGGCTCCAGCGACCTGAATCGCGCCAATGCGCTGACCGTACAGCGGGATGGAGATGTCTATGCCTCACAGCTGCTGCTGTCACGCTCTCTATCGCTCACGCCAGCCTCGTTGTCTGTGCTCACTCCCACTACTATCTATCCCAGAGAGTACTCATACCTCAAGGTAGGCGCACTAGGCCTCCCGCTGCTGAATGTAGTGACCCTAAGCTCTGGCAAGCACCGCGGTCAGCTGCTGGTACTGGAGGGGCAGTCACTGCTGGGTGCGGTGACAGGAGCCGGCATCCGCATACTGGATAGCGGCCTGGCCAAGCTAAACGGAGATATGGATATACTGAGTAATGATTTCCTCGCTCTGATGTGGGATGGAGGAAACTGGGTGGAAATATCGAGAAGTATCAATCATTGACCGAAGATGTGGGGAATATCAAAACCTTCTCCGATCACATGCGTACACAATATGTGTATTGTCAGGCACAAAGCCTGTAATACGATGAGTGGTATTTTGTATAATGTATAAAATATTATTAAGCAAATGATTAAATCATAATTGGTAACAAAAAGTAGAAAATAGAATTGATAAAGGAGTAAAACCTTGATATACCTACTCCCTAAACCTTTTCAATCCTGCACACATGAAGAAAAACCTTACCAGAATCCTGCTGGCAGCCCTCGCCCTCGTGGCCCTGCTGCCTGCCTATGCCCAGGTCTCCGCTACCTCGGCAGCCCCTCAGGGCATCAACTATCAGTCCGTAGCGCGCAATAGTGCCGGGCAGATACTGACCAACCAGCCTATAGGGCTGCAGATATCCATACATGACAGCACATCGGCAGGCGCCATCGTCTACCAGGAGCACCATACTGTAGTGACCAATGCATTTGGCACCTTCAGCGTCGTAGTAGGAGGTGGCAGCATCATCCTGGGCAATTTTGGCGGTATACAATGGGGCGCTGCAGATAAGTATATGCAGGTGGACATGGACTTCACCGGCGGTACCAGCTATACCACCATGGGCACTACCAAGCTGCTCAGCGTGCCTTTTGCGCTCTATGCGGGTGCCTCAGCGGCCGATATCAAAAGCATCAAATACGACACCTCAGGCGTGCTGAATGTGCAGACAGCCGGCAACCTGATACCTGCTACAAAGCCCGTATGGCTGACAGGAGGCAATAGTAACCTGAGTGCAGCAAATAACTGGCTCGGTACGATAGACAGCCGCGATGTGATCATCAAGCGCGGTGGGGTAGAGGCTATCCGATACACGACTGGTGGTGCCTTTCTGGCTACGGGAGATAATACTGGTGTGACCCCGGCCTCAGGACCGGGCAAGCGCATGGAGTGGATACCTGCCAAGGGAGCCTTCCGCGCGGGTACAGTGACAGGTACACAGTGGGACGATGCCAACATAGGCACAGGGTCTATAGCCATGGGCACAGATGCACTGGCCACTGGTGCCAACTCACTGGCCATGGGTAGGAATACTGCCGCACTAGGTTCCAACACAGTAGCCATGGGCAGCTACGTGATAGCTAAAAACCCTAACTCAATGGTAGTAGGCGCCTATAACGATACATCAGCTAATGCTGTAGATAGCGTACCGGCATCTGATGTACTTTTTCAGGTAGGCAATGGTACGAGCACAGCGAGGGGCAATGCACTGACCGTGAGCAGGACGGGCAAAGTAGTGGCCAGCGACCTGACCACAAAGACTGTCTCTCTTAGCGACTCTGTGCTGGATGTGAGCGGCAACTTCACTATCAATCCTAACTATGCTATGTATATCATAGGCACCCGCGTGGGCAACGCAGGCATGACCATTCTGCCTGGCAAGAAGATAGGCCAGATGCTCGTGATAGAGTGCCAGACCATCAACGGTGGTGGCCATACTATACAGCTCACTAACGGCACCTCTACACACCTGCAAACCTCTACCAGTGGTTACTCCTCGCAGCTCGCGGACAAGGGTACGCTGATGCTCATATGGGATGGTACGTACTGGACGCAGATAGGACGTAGTGATAACTAATAAAACCCTCACACTATGTCAGCCCAACCCGTATATGTAGACCAGAAACTCAGCTTTGACGAGCTGGTGGCAGAGGCGCAAAACCTCTGTGACCGCCGCAATAAAGACGCGATAGAATATATCAATGCTGCTGCGGCCAAATCCCGCTACTCCACAGACCTCATAGAGATAGCCACCTCGCGCTATCTCGATGCCTACTACAAGACCTTTGTGCTCAATGACTATGATGGCGGCATCGATATCATCAATGACCTGCTGCGCACACTGGACTGGGATGACCTCCTGGTGATCGGCCACAAGCTGTACATGACCCTGGGCAATGCCTACCAGTTTAAAGGGGATGTATATGAAGCACAGCAGACCTACCTCAGGGGGATACGCCTGCTGGAAAATAAAGAAGAAACTACGGCCTCAGAAAAGCAGTTTCAGGCATCGTACTACTACAATACAGCGCTGCTGCTTTCTGCCTCTCGCTTCCGGATGGATATGGAGGAGTACCTCCAGAAAGCCATCGAGATCAATACAGCGCTCAACTCTACTTTCAAGCTGTCAAAGTGCTACGTGCTCTATGGCAATTTCTACGAGCAGGCGGGCAAGAATGCAGAGGCTCAGGAGATGTTTGAGAAAGCGCTGGCCATAGACATAGCCAATAATGACGAGTACAGCTCTGCAGTGGTACGTGCCAATATGGGCTACGTGGCCAATAACCTCAGGGACTACTCTTCAGCATTGAGTTTCTTCAATGATGCCCTGGTATACTTTTCCCAAAACCAGCGGCTCTACGAGAAAGGCATGACGCAGATGGGCCTGGGCGACTGCTACTTTAATATGGGCGAGCGCAAGAAGGGCATCGGTATGCTCTATGCAGCGGAGAAAGTTTTCATAGAAATAGATAATAAGCAGGAGCTGTCAAACTGCTGCGAGAAGCTGGCAAGCCTGCTCAAAGAAGACCTCCAGTATGAGAAGGCCCTCGCCTATATGGAGAAGTACAACAAGCTCCTCAAGGAGTTTTTTGATAAGGACAAGACCAATGCACTGACACGTGCCAAGAAGGAATTTGAATCAGAGCAGAAAGAAAAAGAATCTCAGCTGCTGAAGCAAAAGAACGAAGAGATCCAGGTCTATGTGAGCAAACTGGAAAGCTCAAACAACTCCCTGAAGCAGTTTGCCAATGTGGCGTCTCATGACCTGCGCGAGCCGGTGCGGATGATACACAGCTACATGAGCCTGCTGGAGCGTACACTGGGGGGCAATATCACCGAGCAGCAGAAGGATTTCCTGCATTTTGCCATAGACGGGGCCAAGCGCATGGACAACCTGATCATAGACATGCTCCGCCTGGCCAAGGTGGATGCCAACCCACAGATAGAAAACGTAAAGCTGGAAAACATAGTAGAAGAGATACGCCTGAACCTCCAGCTCGTGCTGCAGGAGAAAGGCGCTATGATCGTATCTGGTGGCCTGCCGGAGATCAAGGCCGACCGCACGCAGATGCTCCAGCTCTTCCAAAACCTGATAGCCAACGGCGTCAAGTACAATGAAAGCTCCACACCCATGGTCAAGATCAAGACCGTAATGGGGCCGGATGGATTTGAGATCACGATATCGGATAATGGTATAGGTATACCGGCGCAGAGCAGGGACAAGGTCTTTGAGATATTTACGCGCCTGCCTACAGAGAAAAAATACGCCGGCACAGGCATCGGTCTTTCTATCTGCAAGAAGATAGTAGACAGTATGGGAGGACGCATCACCATACAGGATGGTCAGAATGGTGGTACCACTTTCCGCATCACTTTCCGCAATGAGATACTGGCCTACCGTATCGCTCCTCATCACGCAGTACAAACCCTCTAGATATGAAGCACCTGATACTATTCCTCACCGCAGCTGCTCTCGGCAGCAGCAGCACAGCCCAGATAGCGGACTACCATGTTTTCGCCGCAGGAGGCACTACCTATACTACTGATCAGGGCAGCCTGACCAGCACGATAGGAGAGATGGCCATCGTAGATGTATACAAGGCTAACGGACACTACCTCACGCAGGGCTTCCAGCAGGGAGACTATGTGAAATTCAAAGCCGTCTCGCTGCCCGTGCAGTTGATCAACTTTGATGGATATAACAAAGACGGTGTGAACCACCTGATGTGGCAGACAGCGTCTGAGATCAACAATGCGGGCTTTGACGTGGAGCGCATGAATGCGCAGGGAGAGTTTGAGCAGATAGCCTTCGTAAAAGGGCACGGCAATACCAATACACTCATAGACTACACGCTGGATGATGATAAGCCACTGATGGGCGATAACTACTACCGCCTGAAGCAGCTGGATGTAGACGGCCACTATACATACAGCGAAGTAATATCGCTTTATAACGGTGAGGCCATCGCCACCACCGTGAGTGTCTACCCCGTACCTGTCACAGATGCGGTCAATGTAATAGTACGCAACGCGCAAGATGCGGCAGGCTCACTCACTATTACTAATGTGGTAGGCTCAGTGATGTATCTCAGCGCTATAGATATCTACGAGGGCACCACGGTGCAAAAGGTCGACATGAGCACCTTTGCCGCAGGCCAGTACTTCCTCAAGGTGACCACAGGCAGCAGCACACGCACCATACATGTGGTGAAGCAATAAAGTTTTCGGGGTTTTTAGAAAAATAGCAAGAATAGCCTGCGGGGATCCGAGGCTATTTTTTTGTCTATACCCGCCGTATGGAGGCTGTTCGTGATGCTGTCAAAACTTCCGATTAAATGTGCTGCGAGGATTTCAATACTTGAATCCCAGACCCTTCTTCTTTCCGTCCTCCATCTTGAGTTCCGAGAGGTCTTCCAGGGTGATGCTCTCCAGCATCTCCGGTGTACGTGCTGCTTTCTCCATGCCGGCCAGGCGCAGGTTCTGATTTTGGATGATGTCTTGTACCATCTTGCGTATCTCGCGTGCATTGCCAAAGTACTTGTCACGCGTCTCGTACATGTGCTTCACATACTTCTGCAGGTAGTCATACGCAGCATCTGTGAGGCGCACCTTCTCAGAGCGGAAGAGGTTGATGGCTATTTTGAAAAGCTCCTCGTGCGTGTAGTCGCTGAAAGTATAGATACGGTCAAAGCGGGACTTGAGGCCTGGGTTGCTTTCCAGGAAGCGATTCATCGGCTCGGTATAGCCCGCCACGATCACCGCAAAGTCACCACGCATATCCTCCATCCGCTTCAGCAGTGTCTCTATGGCCTCACGGCCAAAGTCATTGCCCTCGCTCAGTGAGTAGGCCTCGTCTATGAAGAGTACACCACCCTTGGCCTCGCGTATCTTCTCGTCTGTCTTGATGGCTGTCTGGCCTACATAGCCGGCCACGAGGCCCTGCTTGTCCAGCTCTATCATGTGGCCACGCTCCAGCAGGCCCAGCGCCTTAAATATCTTGCCCATGATACGCGCCACAGTGGTCTTGCCCGTACCCGGATTGCCCAGGAAAACAGTATGCAGTGAGAACTTATTCAGCACGTCCTTGCCTATATCATTGTAGAAGCGTATCAGCTTCACCAGCTCATTGATCTCGTTCTTGATATTGTCTATACCCACGAGTTCATTCAGCTCGTCCATAGCGCTCTGCAGGAGGCGCTCATTGATCGTGATGTGGTACTTCTTCTTATCCCGCTGTTTGAATACCAGCTCGATGTCTTCTTTCTCTATCGTAGATAGCTCAGCCTTGCTGGCATCCTTGAGGTCGGGTTGCTTCATCATACGCAGGCCGAGGTTCATCTTGGCCTCCTCTATGAGGCTGATCGCGTAGCGCGCATTGCCAAAGGTACGGTCACGGTTTCTGAAGCCCTCCATGAGCTGCTCGCCCAGGTAGTTGCTAGCGTCATCGGTCAGTATCACGTTGCGGTCTAGTGCGGCCTTGATGGCTATGGCGTGCAGCTCGTCGGGTGTGAAATCCTCAAAGTGGAAATAATTTGCAATGCGCGACTTGAGGCCCGGATTAGATTTCAGGAAGGTCTCCATCTCCTTGGGATAGCCGGCAAACATCACGGCTATATCGCCACCGCCATCGCTCATTTCCTTGATCAGTACTTCTATCGCCTCTTTGCCAAAGTCCTTTGCATCCTCGCCTTCGCGCGATAGCGCATAGGCCTCGTCTATAAAGAGTATTCCTCCCTTGGCCTCTTCCAGTACCTTCTTCACCTTGGGTGCGGTCTGGCCTATGTATTCACCGATCAGGTGGCTGCGGTCCACTTCCTTCACATGCCCTTTGCTGAGCAGGCCCATAGACTTGTATATCTGACCGAGGCGCTTGACCACAGTGGTCTTACCCGTACCGGGATTGCCTACGAAGACGGAGTGCAGGTTGATACTCTCCGTATCGTTAAAGCCGCGCTCTTTGCGGATCTTGAGGAAGTTGAGGTACGAGATGTGATTGGTGATCTCTTTCTTCAGCTCCTCCAGGCCTACCAGCTCACCCAGGCGTAGCAGCTGCATATCCAGCGTCTCCTCTGGCTCGTCTGGCGTGGCTATGGCTATGTGCGCATGCGGCACATGCTCTATGCTCACATCGCCCTCTACATCATCCTCGCCGGTGGTCAGGTGCAGGATCGCTACCACGCAGTCCATAAAGGTGATCTCCAGGCGGTAGTTGCTGTCTTTCCACGTGCCGGGGGTATCGTTTCCCCAGCCTTCGTTAAACGTGATGACTTCATTCTCCTCGCCCTTTACCTTGCGGAAACGCTCTATGCGCGCCTTGAGCAGGCCGGCAGCATTGTACCAGTTGAAAACGATCTCGCAGTTCCACGGCTTCAGCAGCTTATTCTGCGCGAGAAACTCAATGTAAAGGTACTGCGTATGCTCACGATCTATGGTGCGGAGGTACATCTTGTGGTCGTTATTGACCGCATTGTAGTCTCCGGTGAAAAAGCGGATGCTCCTGATGTCAAAGTAGGGGTTATTCTGCAGCGTCACCGCGCCGGCATTTTCTACAAAGAAGTGGCGGCTGCCCACTAGCTCCTCGTCTATATAGGCCTCCCAGCTATACTCGCCCTCGGCCCAGAAGGTACCCGGATTGGCAGTGCCCCAGCCTTTATTTACGTACACCACGTTCTCATCCAGGCGTATCTTGCGGCGCTCCTCCTGATTGCAGATCTCGCGCTTTTCGGTGCCCGTATGGGCAAAGGCCTTGATGCGCACATGCGCCTCCCAGTCAGTCTCGTCAAACTGCTTATTGTAAAATGCCAGCTCGGCAGAGACATAGCTCAGTTCGCTTTTATCATAGACGGTGCGGTACTCGCGGGTGCGGTTTGCCAGCCACTCGTCTGAGGCAAAAATCTTGAGTGTCTTAAATTTATAGTTCTTCATCACCGGTCGTCGTTTGCTATAAAGAGTGAGGCGATATAACAATCGTTGCTTTTTTCACTGCGAAATGCTTGCCAGTACCCTCTTTTTAGAAATAATTAATCCCTCTGACACTAAAATGACATGTAAAAAGGACTTTTTATCTTCTAAATATTAACAACGCCAAACCCGCTTTGTGCGTATAGTGCCATTTTGGCCGGAGGAGTGGAGCGGGCGTGAGAGATTTGTATCAGGGTGTACCACATGGTACACCTGCCTCATAGTGGTACACGGAATGGTACAGTAAGTGGTACACCAAGTGGTACGGCACAGTGGTACACCTAGGTGGTACGGTACAGTAAGAGGATACATTTCACACAAGGAGACGCGTCCTCTCTGCCTGCCGGCACAGGCGAAAGATCTCAGGGGGAAGATGATATGAGATAGTCTCCTGTCAAGGATATAACACAGGGATATGTAAAGGAACTATTAATCTTTGACTAACAATACTATTACTACAAGACTACTGCTATACAAATGTTACTACTACTATATACTTTGTCATCTTTTTTTCTGACATAGTATCTCTGGTATAGTATCAATATTTTATCTCTAAAAGAAACCTTGGTGATCAAACGCAGGGTGTACCGTACCACTGTACCGTACCACCCCAGTGTACCACTGTACCGTACCACCCACTGTACCACCCAGGTGTACCACTGTGCCGTACCACCTGGTACCAGTGTACCATGTGGTACACCCCCGGTACATACTGCCCACAGGCAGGCAAAATCAGTCTATCCGTAAATCAGTAAATCTTCTACATTTGCCCGTATGATCGTAGTCACAGGCGCAGCGGGATTTATAGCCGGCAATCTGGTGCGGGCGCTACTCAAGCTCGGCATCACAGACATGCTGCTGGTAGACCGTTTCCCGGAGGACCGCTACTCGGCCAAGTACACGAATATCGAGGACTTTGCCGGGCTGGAGCGGATGGATAGGGATGCATTCCCGGAGTGGTTTACCGATCATGCGGGTGAGGTATCTTTTGTCTTTCACCTCGGTGCGCGTACGGACACGGGCGAGTTTGATTTCCGCGTGCTCGACTCGCTCAATCTCTCCTACTCCAAGACCCTCTGGGAGATCTGCACTGTACACCAGGTGCCTATGGTCTATGCCAGTAGCGCTGCGACGTATGGCATGGGCGAAGCGGGCTTTGATGATGATGAGGCCACCATACCACAGCTCAAACCGCTCAACCCCTACGGCCTGTCCAAGCAGCTGTTTGACATGCACGTGCTGGCGCATGACCAGCGGCCACCGCTGTGGGCAGGGTTGAAGTTCTTTAATGTCTACGGCCCCTACGAGAGCCACAAGGGCCGCATGGCCTCTGTGATCTATCACGCCTACCATCAGATCAGGCAGACGGGCATGTTGAAGCTTTTCCAGTCTCATGACCCGCGCTACCGCGATGGCGAGCAGCTGCGTGATTTCATCTATGTGAAGGATGTGGTGGATATCCTCCTTTTCTTCTACCAGAACCGTCCCGCCAATGGCATCTACAATGTAGGTACCGGCCGGGCCAATACTTTCCTGGAGTTGGCTCATAGCACCTTTGCCGCCATGGGCGTGGAGCCGCAGATAGAGTACATACCGATACCCGCAGACATACGCGACAAGTACCAGTACTACACCGAGGCCCGGATGGACAAGCTGCGCGCTGCGGGCTATGACAAATCGTTTACCACCATACAGGATGGTGCAGCTCGGTATGTCAAGTTTCTGAGTGAGGCGTATGTGCTGTGATGAAACGTCATTGCGAGGAGCGATAGCGACGTGGCAATCCGGAATGTGCCTGTCAGCAGGTATCTGATGCCCACTACTGAAATGCTACGATGTCTTTGATCCCAGATTGCTTCTGAATTTCACGCTGTTTATTTTCATAGGAAAAATTCATCGCAATGACGTAGGTTGATTGTTTTGTAATGAGTATCAAATCCGTAATTCAGTAAACCTGCCTTTGCCGGCAGGCAGGTCGGTAATTCCGTAAATCATACCACTCCCCATCTTTTTTGCGTAAATTAGGTCTGTGCTACAGGTAAACCTCCGAGGCTCAGGCCGCGCATGAAGTCCGTTTTGCTACTCATATCCCTGCTGTCGTGCCTCGCGCTCAGCGCCCAGGACTCCAGCCGTGTGCGGGTACGTACCACTGTCCGCTTTGAGGACCTCAAGAAGAATCCAAAGATCAAGAAAGCCATCAAGATCCTCTCGCTGCTCAACTACTGCGATGTGCGCATAGACCGCCCGATAGAGGACGCCAAAGCCTTTGACTGCTACCAGGGCAAGGTGATACGCCGCCTGGAGATAGAGGTGGTCTACCCCTATGGTGTCAGCCTCGACTCGCCGTACTACTACCACCCCACACGGCTGCAGGCGCGGGCCAATAAACTCCAGTTCAGCACGCGCGACCAGGTGATCAAAAATGAAGTACTCTTCAAGGAAGGGGACAAGGTAGACCCGCAGTTATTTGCAGATACGGAGCGCAACCTCTGGGAGAAAAACATCTACAAGGACATCCGCATACTGGTAGAGGAGATAGGAGACGATATGGTAGACGTGACGATATTCGTGCGTGACCGGTGGAACTTCGGCTTCATCACCACTGCAGGATACAACTTCGTGCAGGTGGGCCTCCAGTTCAATAACATGTTTGGCCTCTCGCAGATCCTGCAGGTAGATGGCTCGTTTTACTTTCGCAAGTTTGACGCCTACCGCGTCCATGCCAACTATACGTACACCAATATCCGCTCCTCCTTTGTGAATGTGGGCCTCGATGGCGCCTATGATATACTCAATCAGAACGGCACCCTGAGCGTGACGCGAAACTTCTATTCCAGCCGGGCAGAGTGGGCAGGCCGCATCCTCGTGACCGGCAGGCGCAATAACCTCGTGCTGCCCGCAGAGGGGCTGGGCTATGTACAGTCGTGGGTGTCTACCATCTCGCAGGATTTCTGGCTGGCAAAGTCCTTTAAGCTCAACGGCAGGCTGCGGGAGAAGTATCCGCTCACACGCTTTGTAGTGGCTGCGCGGGCACAGCGTACAGACTACATAGAGCGGCCCTACGTGCAGGGCCCTGGCCGGATCATCAATTTCATAGACCAGAACAATATACTCGCTGCCATAGGCATAGCGCAGTGGGACTACTATATAGACCGCAATGTCTACAGCCTGGACAAGGCGGAGTACTTTCAGAAAGGATTGAGCATTGCGTTTATGGGGGGATTTCAGGTAGATGAGGTGCTGCAGCGGCGTACCTATTCGGCCCTGGCCCTGCAGTATGGTGTTTCCTTTGTCAATGCCGGCTATTATCTCACGTACATCAAGGGCGGTGGCTTCATCAATCCGCGTACCGTAGACCAGGGTCTCATCAGCTGGGAAAACACCTTCTATTCTATCCCCGTCAAGATGGGTAAATGGAACTGGCGCAGTTTCCTCACCAGCAATATCCGCCTCGGCTTTAGCCGCCCCGATGGCCGTGAGCTGATCGTGAATAATGCTACAGGCCTGCGCGGCCTCAGCTCGCTCTACCTGCGCGGTGTACGCACGTATGGCTTCAGCTACGAGGCTGATTTTTATTATACCAAGACGATACTGGGTTTCTCCAGCAGCTACTTCGTCTTTGCAGACCTCTCGCTCTACCAGCCGCAGCCGCAGTATAAGTTCTTCCAGTCGGGTGTAGGCGTCGGCTTCCGCCTGCGCCACCTGGGTATAGGCCTCGGCTTTGTGGAGGTCACGCTGGCCTATTATCCCGGCCTGCATGTGCCTGACCAGCGCCAGTTTAGCCTCATGGCCGGTACTATCAGCAATAGGACACCGGTCAAAAAGGACCTCTTCACCCCTGATATCATCAATGTGGATTGATCATGTCCTTTCATGACAATACTATGACAATAGAAGGGAGATGCTTTTCTTTCTTTGCCGCCAAAATCATCTGTCTCCATGAAGAAGATCGCCACTGCCATCCTATGTACACTGTCCCTCTGCGCTGCCGCGCAAGACGCCGCTGAGTCAAAGCACCTCTCCAATATCCATCAGCTCAGCTACGGTGGTGACAATGCGGAGGCATACTTCAGTTTTGATGACAAGCACCTGAGCGTACAGGTGACCAATCCCGCCTGGGGCCTGCAGTGCGACCAGATATTTAATGTAGACATAGCCAAGGCTGAGAAGGATACTGCCTACCGCCCGCCTATGGTCAGCACAGGCAGGGGGCGTACTACGTGTTCGTTTTTCCTGCCAGATGGCCGGCATATCCTGTATGCCTCCACACACCTCGGCGCTGATACCTGCCCGCCAAAGCCGGCTCCGCGTGCCGACCACAAATACCTATGGCCGATCTATAGCGACTTTGACATCTTCGTGGCTGATCTGAAGGGCAAGATCACAAAGCAGCTGACCGATACCAAGGGATACGATGCAGAGGCTACCGTCTCGCCGGATGGCAAGAAGATCGTCTTTACCTCTATGCGCAGCGGAGACCTTGAGGTTTACACTATGAATGTAGACGGCTCTGATGTCAGGCAGATCACGCATGACCTCGGCTATGATGGTGGTGCCTTCTTCTCACCAGATAGCAAGAAATTAGTTTTCCGGGCCTCCCGGCCAAAGACCCCTGAGGAGATCAAGGAGTATAAAGACTTTCTCGCACAGGGTCTCGTAGCGCCTACCAATATGGAGATCTATACCTGCAATGCAGACGGCTCTGATCTAAAGCAGATCACACACCTGGGCAAGGCTAACTGGGCACCCTACTTCACACCATCGGGAGATAGGATCATCTTCTCGTCGAATCATGGTTCTGCGCGTGGCTATGACTTTCACCTCTACACAGTGAAGCTGGATGGCACAGACCTGGAGAAGATCACTACGGAGAGTTACTTCAATGCCTTTGCCATGTTCTCTCACGATGGCAAAAAGATGATCTGGTCCAGTAACAGGAATAACCACGGTACGCGTGATACCAATCTCTTCATAGCAGACTGGAAGGAATGAGGTGGTAGAAAATTGTAGATTTGAAGTGTAAAATTCTAAGAGGATGAAAAGAGTATGGAGCAGTCTGGCCCTATGTGCAGCGATGGCTATGACCATCATGGCCTCCGGCCAAAAAGCAGAAGTAGCCACGATCAAAAAGCATATCACCTACCTGGCCAGTGATGAGCTGGGTGGCCGTATGCCCGGATCAGAAGGAGAGAAGCTGGCGCAGAAGTACATCATGACGGAGTTCAAAAAATATGGACTGGCTCCAAAGGGTACGGCGGAGAATAGCTACTATCAGCATTTCACCTACCACATGTCAAAGAATCCGCATGACACTGTGGAGGCCACCACCGGCGAGCTGTACCACGGCAGCAATGTGATAGGCTACCTGGACAATAAGGCCGAGTACACCATCGTGATAGGCGCACACTACGACCATCTGGGCGATGGTACACGGGGCAACTCCCTTGATGCAAATCCTAAGGGCAAGATACACCACGGCGCAGATGACAATGCCTCCGGCACCTCCGGCGTGCTGGAGCTGGCGCGCATCTTCACCAGCAATGGCGTGAAAGAGAAATATAACATCCTGTTCATCGCATTCTCGGCAGAGGAGGCAGGACTGATAGGCAGCAAATACTATGTGAATCATCCTACCATCCCCCTGGACAGGACGAGCTGCATGATCAATATGGATATGATAGGCAGGCTGAATGACTCTACCCGCAAAGTGATCATTTACGGTACCGGCACCAGCAATGTCTGGGAGCCCCTGCTGAACCATACCCGCTCCGATGTGGTGTTGAAGTTTGACTCTGCCGGTGTAGGACCCTCTGACCAGACCTCGTTTTACCTCAAGGATATACCTGTGTTGTTCTTCTTCACCGGCCAGCACAGTGACTACCACAAACCGACTGATGTGGCAGATAAGATCAACTACGAAGGAGAGAAGCGTGTCATAGACCTCGTAGCACAGGTAGTAGACTCCCTGCAAAACTATCCCCGGTTGAACTTTCAGAAGACCTCTACGCCAGAGTCCAAGACCTCCAGTTTCAAAGTATCTATGGGCATCATGCCCGACTACGCCTATGACAAACCAGGCGTGCGGGTAGACGGTGTATCAGACAATAAGCCTGCACAAAAGGCCGGTATCAAGGCTGACGATGTGATCATCCAGCTCGGCGACTATCCGGTGAAGGATATCTACAGCTACATGGATGCGCTGAATAAATTTGACAAGGGCAAGACTGCCAAGGTCATTGTACAAAGGGGAGGAGAGAAGAAGGAGTTTTCAGTGACTTTCTAGTTGCGATCACTGTTTCCTGCCCAACCATTTCACCTCCTCCGCACCGAGGTCATGCGCCATTTTGCGCGATAGCGCAAAGAGATAGTCCGATAGCCTGTTCAGGTATTTGATCACGAGCGGATGTACCTCTTCGTCCTTGTGCAGCGCTACGGTGAGGCGCTCTGCCCTGCGGCACACCGTGCGGGCTATGTGGCAGTAAGAGACATGCTGATGCCCGCCCGGCAGTACGAAGTGGGTGAGTGCCGGCAGCACCTGGTCCATCTCATCTATGGCCTGCTCCAGCGCGGCCACATCCTCCTCATGCAGGTCAGGCGTCTTGAGTTTATGATTGTCCGGGTCGGCAGCCAGTGATGCACCGATGGTGAAGAGGCGGTCCTGTATATCTTTCAGCAGGCTGCGCTCAGCTTCATTGGTATTGACATCACGTACGAGACCGATCCATGAGTTCAGCTCATCAGTGGTGCCGTAGGTCTCTATGCGCAGATCGGCCTTGCTCACCCGCCTGCCGCCAAATAGTGAGGTCTCGCCCACATCGCCTGTCTTGGTATATATCTTCATGCTCTATTAAATCAGTAGTCGCCGTAAATGTTCACGCAATATACGCGATAGCAGGTATTATTTCCCCACAGGCCTGTATACACGTCAGTATAGTGTGGAGAAATGGCGGGTGGCATGATTGTTACTCCCTTCTTTGTCTAAAACCAAAAAGCAATGGGAGATCACAAAAACCTGACCGGCACCGAAGCGATCAAAGAAATCCAGAAGCTGGCAGAAGAAATTAAAACGTGCATGTTTTGCACCTATGAGAATGGTAAACTGAAAGCGCGCCCCATGTCCTCGCAGCAGGTAGATGACCAGGGCGTGATATGGTTTCTCTCTGACAAGAACAGCGAGAAGAACAAGGAGGTACTGGCAGATAGCACTGTAGACCTGCTCTATGGCCAGGGCAATGACAAGTTCCTCTCGCTGCGTGGCAATGCAGCACTGTCTTTTGACAAAGCCAAGATCAAAGAGATATGGGACCCTATCGCCAAGATATGGTTCAAAGAAGGCGTAGATGATCCTAACGTGAGCATCATCCGCGTCACAGTCTCCGAGGGCTACTACTGGGATACCAAGCACGGTAAAATAGCCGAGATAGCAGCTATGGCCACGTCCCTCATCACCGGCAAAACGATGGATGACGGCATAGAGGGTACGCTGACCGTAAGCAGGATAGATTAGGCAATGATATAAATCAAAATTGTGCTTGCGCATAGTTTCGCTAGTTTTAGCGTCTATGCGCAAGTTTTTTGTACCGCTTTTAGTTGCCTGCCTGCTATCTGCATGTGCACCGTCTGCGCGCATGAGCGATTATGAGTCTTTCAGACATCCTGATCCTGCTACAAATATACCGCATGGGAAAGTGCGTGTATCATTCTTCGGTACCAGCACCCTGCTGATAGACGACGGCGCGACTCAGCTACTTATGGATGGTTTTGTGACACGTCCGGGCTTGCTTAGGACCTCCTTTGGTAAAATTGGTTGTGATACTGCAAAAGTACACCGATTTATTTCTGACTATAAAGTCCATCATCTCAAGGCGATTTTCTGTGCTCATTCGCACTATGATCACGCAATGGATGCGCCTTATGTAGCACTTCGTACGGGTGCTACTCTATACGGTTCTCCGTCTACACTCAATATCGGTCGGGGTGCAAGTTTGCCGGAGCCTCAGATGATATCGTATCTGGTCAATGTGCCTGTTAGTATTGGTAGTTTTACTGTGACAGTATTACCCTCCAGACATACACCTCCTGTCCGTATACTGGGCAAGACCAATGATGACCTGAGTGTGCCTATCACTGCTCCGCTGCATCAGCCAGCGCGGATGAGTGCCTATAGTGAGGGAGGTGTTTACGACGTACTGATCGTGCATCATGGCAAAAGCATATTGATCAAAGCGAGTACAAACTGGCAGCCTCATGCACTGGATGGCCTACACGCCGATATTCTTTTTCTAGGTGTAGCATGTCTGGGTAGGCAGGATAGCACTTTCCGCAATACATATTACAGTGAAACCGTAGGTATGCTAAAACCTCAGGTAGTGGTACCCATACATTGGGATAATTTCTTCAAGCCCATGAACGATCACCTAAAGGCGCTGCCTAAGGCAGGAGATAATGTCAAGCTCGGGCTGGACTACCTGATCAGCCGCACCCGGGCAGATGGCATTCAGTTTCGCCTGATGCAGGGGGGTGACAGCATGATATATTAGCGGGCAGGCTTAGGTGAGGAAACCACGCACTGGCTCATTGGCGCGGTCATACTCTATGAGGCCATCCCGCAGGCCCATGATGCGGCGGGCGTGCTTGGCTATATCCTCCTCGTGGGTCACGAGTATCACCGTATTACCCTTGGAGTGTATATCCTGAAAGAGGCCCATGATCTCATAGCTGGTCTTGGTGTCGAGATTGCCCGTAGGCTCATCGGCCAGGATGATGGAGGGGTTATTGACCAGGGCACGTGCTACAGCCACACGCTGGCGCTGGCCGCCGGAGAGTTCGTTTGGCTTGTGCTCCATGCGCTCTTTCAGCCCTACCTGCTCCATCACATATTCTGCGCGCTGCTGGCGCTCTTTGGCACCCATGCCTGCATATATCAGCGGCAGCGCCACATTCTCCAGCGCAGTGAGGCGGGGGAGGAGATTGAATGTCTGAAATACGAAGCCGATCTCCTTATTGCGCACATGTGCCAGCTGGTCGTCAGTCATCTTGGCCACCTCAGTATCATTGAGCCGGTAGGAGCCGGCAGACGGGCTATCGAGGCAGCCGAGGATATTCATGAGCGTAGACTTGCCCGAGCCGGAGGGGCCCATCAGCGCTACATACTCATTTTTGTGTATCGTGAGGCTCACATCATTCAGCGCATTGATCACCTGATCGCCGAGGCGAAAGGTCTTGCGCAGATTAGCTATTTGGATGACTTCGTTCATGTATACTTTTAAAATAGACGCAGGTGGGATGATTAGATTGTATTGTCTATTGTCTCAAGTCTAATATCTCTCGTCTATTTCTTGATCACCTTAGGTACCTTAAAGAAATCGGAGTCGTGCTGCGGTGCATTGAGCAGTGCCTCCTCGCGGGAGACCTGACCCTTCACCTCATCGGCGCGTAGTACATTGACCTCGTCAGACATATAGATCAGCGGCTCTACGCCATCTACATTCAGCTCATTGAGTTTGTCCATCATGTCAAATATCTTCTGCAGGTCGTCCTTTATCTTTGTCTTGGCAGCATCGTCAAACTCCAGGCGGGAGAGCTCAGCGAGGCGGTCTACGAGGGCATTGTCTATCTTCATGTTGTTGCTCAGTTTTAGTACGTGGCACTGAGGCCATTGTCTATGTACCGAAATGGTATAACTTCGCAAAATTAAAATTTCTATCGTCATCTATGCGTGAAATAGCAGTCAGCGGTGTGCGCCCTACGGGCAAACAGCATTTGGGCAACTACCTGGGAGCTGTAGTGAACTTTGTGCGGATGCAGGAGGAGTATGATGGCTATTTCTTTATAGCTGACCTGCACTCACTCACCACGCATCCCCGTGCGGCAGACCTCCAGGCCAATGTGCGACAGACGCTCATAGAGTACCTGGCCTGCGGCCTCGACCCGGATAAATGTACGCTCTTTGTACAAAGCCATGTGCCGCAGATATCAGAGCTGTACCTCATCTTCAATATGTTTGCCTATGACGGTGAGCTGCACAAGGTGCCTACCTTCAAAGATAAGGTGCGCACCCAGCCTGACAATGTAAATGCCGGCCTGCTCACCTATCCTGTACTGATGGCCGTAGATATCCTGATCCACCACGCTATGAAGGTACCGGTGGGCAAGGACCAGATGCAGCACATAGAGATGACGCGCAACTTTGGCAACCGCTTCAATCATACCTATGGAGTGGAGTACTTTAAGGAGCCTATAGGATTCAACTATGGCGATGCGCCGCTCTCTGTACCGAGCCTGGATGGTGAGGGCAAGATGAGCAAGTCTAAAGGCGAAAATACCGTGATCTACCTCATGGATGAGCCGGATGCTATCCGCAAGAAGATCATGAAGGCACCATCTGACAGCGGTCCTACCGAGCCGGGCCAGGCCAAAAGTGAGGCGGTGCAGAACCTCTTTGACCTGATGAAGCTGGTGTCAAAGCCGGATGTGATCGCCCACTATGATCAGGCTTACAATGATTGCGCGATCCGCTATGGCGATATGAAGAAGCAGATAGCGGAGGATATGACGATATTTCTCACACCTATCCGCGAGCGTATCAGAGAGATCGGTGCAGACCAGGCATACCTGACCCGCGTGATGGAGGAGGGAGGCGAGAAAGCCCGCGCCAGTGCTCACAAAACGGTGACCGAGGTCAGAGAAATAATTGGCCTGAAAAGCCGCTGAGAAAAGTAGAATTAATATATTTAGACCGAAGAAAACCCAATTTAAACCAAGCTAGCCTGCGGCCCCTACCGCCGGTGAGAAACTCTGATATGGCAAAGACGACTAAGAAACCTGCAAAGGCTGCCAAGCCTGCTGCCAAAGCTCCGGCTAAAAAACCAGTAAAGAAAAGTGCTCCAGTGAAGAAGGCTGCTGCCAAGCCAGCCCCCAAAGCCGCTGCCAAGCCTGTGGCAAAAGCCAAGGAGCCTGTGAAGAAAGCAGCTGCTGTA
>CAZNDJ010000053.1:0-22993 GCA_964571705.1 uncultured Chitinophagaceae bacterium | reverse complement strand
TTGTTTGCAAGCCAGGCTCTGTAAACCCTCACTCTGAGTTCAAGTGCGAAGTGTACGTACTGAGCAAGGACGAAGGCGGCCGTCACACTCCGTTCTTCAACGAGTATCGTCCTCAGTTCTACTTCCGTACTACGGACGTGACTGGTACTATCACTCTGCCAGCTGGCACTGAGATGGTAATGCCTGGTGACAACGTAACTCTGGATGTGAAGCTGATCTACCCTATCGCAATGGAGAAAGGTCTCCGCTTTGCGATCCGTGAAGGTGGCCGTACCGTAGGTGCTGGTCAAGTGACTGAAGTGACTAAGTAATCACTAAGATCAACATAATAATGAAAGGCGAACTTCGGTTCGCCTTTTGTTTTTTGCTCTTGTGTGATAATAGAGTACTGTCTTAACTATGAAAGTGCAATTGCCATAGCCCAGCCCGGGGATGTCATAACGCATAAAAAAGCCTGAGACTGTGCTCAGGCTTTTTTATGCGTAAGAGGTAACTATCAATGACGCGGTATATCATTGAAATAACCAAACTCAATATTCATGGTTTTGCTATGATCTGACATGTCCCTGCCTGTGAAACTAAAAGTGCCTGTCATAGTATGCAGGGAGTCATTATAGTATCTGGTGATATCGACTGTACCACTGACTGACTGCCAGGTAGTCACGCCATCCAGAAAGTAGGCCGTATTGTAAGTCGTATCCAGCGAGACCGTACCTATAGTATCGGTGCGAGGCATCACTATCCGGACTACAGTGCTGCCACTGGTCTGGCCATAGATAGTAGTACCAAGGCTGCGCGTGTAGAATCCTGTATCCGTCACGTATTCTTTATTGCCGGCAGCGAAGCGCAGCCCAGGGAAGCCCGGCTGGTCGAGGTTGTCCTTTTTGCAGGAGAAAGCTATACCACCCAGCAGGCCAGCAGTGGTCAGGATCAGAAACATTTTCTTCATGGAGATTTGTCGATTTTAAGGATTGCAATGTAAAGATGCATTATTGGCATAAGATGGGGAGAGGTTTAACTAATTTTTGAGGTGAAAGCAGTGCGTCTTTCGGCCGAATGTATTTCTGTGTTCTGACATTTAACACTATCATTGATCCTGCAATGGAATCCTACACACTCCCCATACAGATCCGCTGGTCAGATATAGACGCCAATAGCCATATGCGCCACTCTGCATTTTATGACTATGGTGCATGGCTGCGTATCATGTTTCTGGCGGCGCAGGGCATAGATATGCAGTGGATGAAGGCGAATCACAACGGGCCGATATTATTCCGTGAGGAGGCATTATTCAAGCGGGAGATACGCTTTGAAGATATAGTGACGATCAATGTAGAGATCACCAAAGCTACCCGTGACTACAGCCGCTGGTCGCTGCGCCACAGCCTGGTGAAAGAAGACGGTACGCTGGCGGCCATCATCAATGTAGACGGAGCATGGTTTAGCACCACTGAGCGGAAGCTGATCGTGCCTGATGAGACGCTGGTAAAGGCATTTGATGCTTTCCCAAAGGCGCAGGAATTTGAATGGATAGAAAAGACAAAGAAATAGACTATGACACATGCCAAACTAAATAGCAGGATAGACGCGCTGGAGCAGAAGCGCGTGGCCATGTTTGACAAGCTGGCTACATACGATCATACTGCACTCAATAAGAAACCGTCTGCCGAGGCCTGGTCTGCGATACAGACCGTAGAGCATATGATGGCAGTAGAGATGGCAGCTATCTCCTATGTCAAAAAGAAATCACTGGATAAGTCTGCAGCCAGGAAGACGGGTGTAAAAGAGTGGTTTCGCTCGCTGATGCTGGACAACTATCTGCGCAGCCCCAAGAAGTTTCCGGCGCCGTCGTCAGTGGTGCCTATACTGACCCAGGCCTCGCTACACGATGTGCAGAAGCAATGGAATAGTGCCCGTACTGATATGCGGGAGACCATAGCCGGTATGCCTGAGGATCTGCTGGAGCACGGTTGGTTTAAGCATCCTGCGGTAGGTATGCTAAACTTCAAGCAGATGCTGACCTTTATGGAGGCGCACTATGACC
This sequence comes from uncultured Chitinophagaceae bacterium, assembly GCA_964571705.1. GTDB lineage: Bacteria > Bacteroidota > Bacteroidia > Chitinophagales > LD1 > UBA1941. The sequence goes on along the minus strand of CAZNDJ010000053.1, from coordinate 20,949 downwards.
GGCATGAGAACCAGGTGTGGCGGACGCTGCACGCTGTGGCCTGAGCCGGTGCACCAGATGCGGTGGAGAACTTAATCCTCTCGTTTTTTACGCCTTGTGCAAGATTGCCGTACTTTACCCTCTATGCAGGAGATGGTGCAGCGCAGGTACATGAAGATAGCCATAGCAGCGATAGCTGTGGTCAGTATCATCATGGTGCTGCCATACCTCGTGCTGGGAGACAACTGCTACATCCGCCTGCATGATACCCTGGAGGGAGAGTGGATATGGCTGCAGCTCATGGCGCAGAGCCATACGTCGTTTGGTATCTACTCCTGGGTGCGCGTACCGCAGGTGATGCAGGGCATACCGCGCAATGTACTACCCACCGGCCTCTCTTTGAATATGCTGCTGGTGATCTGGCTCGGCATGTACCGCGCCTACATAGTGAGCGGTATCCTGATACGCATCGTCGGCTTTATCGGTATGACGCTGGTACTCCGTGACTACTTTGTGAAAGACCGTGAGGACCGGTATATCATTTATCTCTGTGCACTGACCTTTGCTGTGCTGCCGGTGTATATACCTTTTGGCCTCACAGTGATGGGGCAGCCGCTGCTGTTCTGGGCCTTTCTCAATCTGCAGGACAGGATACGGATCGGCCTGAGCTATGCTATCATCATCCTGTTCCCGTTCTATTCATCTATGGTGTGGCTGGTGGTGCCGTTTGAGGTGCTGCTGGCAGTAGCGGTATGGTACTTTTATCAGCGGGAGCAGATCAGTGTGCACCTGGTGGCGGGAGGTGTATTATTGGTAGTCGGTTTTATCCTAGTAAACCTGCCGATGCTCAGCCTATCGGTACTGAATCCCGATTTTATCTCACACCGGCTAGCGTACAATCTCTACATGCTGGAGAAGCCGAATCTGCTACAATCAATAGGAGAGTTTGCGGTCATGTTCTTTTTCTCGCATTACCATGTGGCTACGTTTGTGCCCATCATGGTGATGATAGCTATGGGACTGACACTGCACCGCAGGGCTACGCTGCCCACTATCCTTTTCTGGGCTATCATCGCGATCTGTACTTTCCAGGCGTTCTACAGCTTTGGCGAGTATGCACTGATGAATAAGTTTGCTTTTCTCAAAAGTTTCCGGTTTAATCGCTTTTCAATACTTCTACCGCTTGTGTGGATACTATCATTCGCACTCGCTTTGCAGACTATGAATAAGACACGTGTGCTACGGGCGCTGGTGATGCCTTTCTTGCTGATACAACTGGCTATAGCGCTGTATGGTAATGATGAGGTGCTGCATGACTACCGCACGATGCTCGGGCAACAGAAGTTCCCCACGTTTAAGAACTATATGGCCGTAAACCAGTTTGACTCGATCAAGGCCTACATCCATGAGCCGGTAGATAGCTACTCCGTAGTGAGTCTCGGGCTCAGTCCTAGTATCGCGTGGTACAATGGACTGTATACGCTGGATGGGCTGCTCTCTATCTATGACCTGCGGTACAAAACCTACTTCCGCCGCATCATAGCGGGGGAGATAGATAAGAGCCAGGACCTGCACCAGTACTTTGATGGCTGGGGTAATAGGTGCTATGTTTTCAGCGCAGAGCTCGGCATCAAGCACAAGGATATCAATTGCTCGAAATACGATCACCGCAGCATCGAGCATTTTACCTTTGATGGCAAGGCTTTTCAAGATATGGGTGGCAAATACATTCTGTCTGGGGTGGAGATCAAAAATGCCGAGGCGATAGGGTTACACCTTGAGAAGCTTTTTGTGGACAAGGATAGCTGGTGGGACATATATTTGTATTCTGTTAAAAGAAAAGCATGATCTCCTCTGTACACCGCTTGCGCTACGTCGCGATCTGCACCTTCTTTCCATTGGCACTCATAGGTTTGGCCAAAGAGAAGAAGTCAGCCCACACGGCCATCCGCTGCTACTATGCGGCCATCCTTGTGTTTGGGGTTTTTATGATAGGGCTGGCGATATACACATATAGCCGTGGAGGAAAATTCATCGCCCCTCTCGGAACTTTCTATTGAAATGCTTCTTTTTTCCTACGAAAGCAGTATTTTTCGCCCAAAATCTCCCGTCTAAATGAAGCAACGCAGCTACAACTATGTGACCGGCACCGCCGCTACCGGCTATCAGGTACAGAAGGTCAATATAGAATCAGAAGACCTCTATGACAAGGAACTGATCCTCCTGGCCTTTCACATCAGCGAGTTGCACAATGCGGATAAGATCCTCAAGTTGTTTGGCCTGAGGGACGATACTAATTATTTCTACGAGCAGTGCCGCAGTGTGATCTCTGCAGCGGAGAGTCATCAGCAGGAGGACGGTGGAGGAGGTTTTTCTTTCCAGGCATACTTCCACAATTTCCCGGAGTCAGTGATACACGTCAATGACCGTGCTATAGTAGTAGTGGCACTGGAGCCAAAGGATGAGACCAATGCCAACGGACTGAAAGACTACTGGCTCGTGGGTTACATTCATGCCAATATCTTTGACCTGCGCGACCGCGATGGTAGCCTGCATGAGGGCTTCTACTATAATATGCTCCGCATCAGCGAGCGTTCCGCCGGTGGCATCAAAGTCTACCGCCGCAAGAAGATCTTTACGATGATCTTTTCAGTACTGCATAGCCTCGTGGAGGTATATGGGGTACACTTCGCCTACGCCTCTATGGGCAAGCAGAACAAAGCCATCCATGATGCGCTGGTGCTGAACTCAAAGAAATACAACAAGCACTTCGAGACCTTCTCCATGCGTACCGATCAGGTGATCAATAAACTCTTTGGCAGCAAGGCTGCGGCTAAGCAGATGGTAGACATCACGCATGATGTGCCAAAGCTGAAAGAGATGTACAAGATGCTGATGGCTGAGAAGCGTGACTATGTGTTTAATAACATCCACTCTGAGGATCTCTGGCTGAAGCTGATAGAGAACATCACAAAGTACTCCAAGACCAGCAAGGTATGGATGATACCCGATGCCAAAGGTAACATAGCCGCCGCCGGCGTAGCTATGAACTGGGGGGACTACTTTGCACTGACACTAGAGAATCCTAAGGGACTGTTCAAATTTCTGGCCTCGCTGAAACTGACCGACAGGCTGCTCTACCCTATACACCTGGTGGGTGATAGGGATTCGGTCAAAACACTACTAAAGGGTATGGCCAGCCACTACCTGAAAAACCACAAGGTCTATCTCTCTGTAATCAACTCATACGAGGCAGATAAGTACAAAGACCTAAAGAAGGGCTTCATACACGATGACTATATCAACTTCATCATCTCTGACCGTCCGGAGCATCTGGTGCGTCTGAAGGAGCAGTCTAAGTCTGAGGGTGGGCATGTGAGGTACTTTATAGATAATCCGATCCTTTAACTCTCTTTTTGGTGAGGCGTATCACCGCCATTTTTGCAGTCTCTTGACGCTGGTCATAGTCAGACTGTCAGTTCGTTATTTGTTTTGCCTGACAAAATTTCCCCATTGGTGAGATGGTGAGTATTTTGCTATATGTCCGGCGTGCGAACCGGGTAGTCCGGTCGCGATAATAAAACATACACCAACCATGAATCTGAACAACTTAACTACAAAAGCGCTGGAGGCAGTCAGCGCTGCCCAGCAGGAGGCCTTTAATAATGGCAACCCGCAGCTGGATACCCTGCACCTCCTGAAGGCTATGCTGGATGGAGATCAGGACTCGCTGCCATTTGTACTGGACAAGGCCGGCGTGAACCGTAATATCCTGCTCGGTAAAGTGGAGGAAAAGCTAAAGGCCATGCCTAAGGTATCAGGCCAGAGCGCCGATATCGTACCATCTCAGGGTTTCTCCAAACTAATATTACAGGCCAATAAGCTGCTTAAGGATTTTGAAGACAGCTATATCAGTGTAGAGCTGCTGCTGCTGGCCATGATCAGTGTGGGCGATGATACGTCTAAGCTGCTCAAGGAAACAGGCCTGGAGGAGAAGAAGCTCCGCGCCGCGATACTAGAGTTGCGCAAAGGAGCCAAGGTATCTGAGCAGAGCGCAGATGCCCGCTACAACTCACTGGATAAATATGCGATCAACCTGAATAATCAGGCCAAGAGTGGCAAGCTGGATCCTGTGATAGGCCGTGATGAAGAAATACGCCGCGTGATGCACATCCTCAGCCGCAAGACCAAGAACAACCCGCTGCTCGTGGGTGAGCCGGGTGTAGGCAAAACAGCCATAGCAGAAGGGATCGCTCACCGCATCGTGAAAGGTGACGTGCCAGAGAACCTGAAGAGCAAGACCATCTTTGCACTAGATATGGGCGCGATGATGGCGGGGGCTAAATACCGCGGTGACTTTGAGGAGAGGCTGAAAGGTGTGGTGAAAGAGGTGAAGGAAAGTGATGGCCGTATCATCCTCTTCATAGATGAGATACATACACTCGTAGGTGCAGGTGCCACAGAGGGCGCCATGGATGCGGCCAATATCATCAAGCCAGAACTGGCCCGCGGTGAGCTGCGCGCCATAGGTGCCACCACGCTGAATGAATATCAGAAGTACTTTGAAAAAGATAAGGCGCTGGAGCGTCGATTTCAGAAGGTAATGATAGATGAGCCTACGCCGGAGGATGCTATATCTATTCTGCGTGGCCTGAAGGAGCGCTATGAAAACTACCATAAGGTCAAGATACAGGACGATGCGATCATCCAGTCTGTGATGCTCAGCTCGCGGTATATCACAGACCGCTTCCTGCCGGACAAGGCGATAGACCTCATAGATGAGGCCGCTGCCAAACTGCGTATGGAGATGGACTCACTGCCCGAGGAGATGGACGCCATAGAGCGCCGCATCATGCAGATAGAGATAGAGCTGGAGGCGATCAAGCGCGAGAACGATACCAGGAAGATGGAGGAGCTGAAAGAAGAGCTCGCCAACCTGAAGGAGGAGAGAAGCCAGTTCAACGCCAAGTGGCAAAAGGAAAAAGAAATCGTGAATAAGATCACGGCCCGCCGTCAGGAGCTGGAGAACCTCAAACTGGAAGCTGAGCGCTACGAGCGCGAAGGCGACTATGGCAAGGTGGCGGAGATACGCTACGGCAAGATGAAGGAGGCCGAGGCCGATGTAAAGAAGCTGGAAGGTGATCTGGCCGCCATCTCTCCTGACAAGCGTACTATGCGCGAAGAGGTGACCGGCGAGGATATCGCCGCCATCATCAGCAAGTGGACAGGAATACCTGTGACCCGCATGCTGGAAGGGGAGAAGGAGAAACTACTCCATCTGGAGGACCGCCTGCACGAGCGTGTGAAGGGACAAGACGAGGCTATAGAAGTAGTAGCTGATGCCATACGCCGTAGCCGCGCCGGACTACAGGATGAGCGCAAGCCTATAGGGTCGTTCCTCTTCCTGGGTACTACTGGTGTGGGTAAGACTGAACTGAGCAAGGCACTGAGCTTTGTCCTCTTCAATGATGAAAGCGCTATGATCCGCATAGACATGAGCGAGTACCAGGAGAAGCATAGTGTGAGCCGTCTCGTAGGCTCACCTCCGGGATATGTGGGATATGATGAAGGTGGCCAGCTGACAGAGGCTGTACGCCGCAAGCCATATAGTGTGATCCTCTTTGATGAGATAGAGAAAGCACATCCGGATGTATTCAATACGCTCCTCCAGGTATTGGATGATGGCAGGCTGACAGATAATAAAGGCCGCACGGTCAACTTTAAAAACACGATCGTGATCATGACCTCCAATATCGGCAGCGATATCATCCAGCGGAATTTTGACCATGTGAAAGAAGAAAACCTGATGGCAGTCACAGAGACTACCAAGCTGGAAGTACTGGAGCGCCTGAAGCAAACCGTGCGTCCTGAGTTTCTGAATCGCATAGATGAGGTGATCATGTTTCATCCGCTGCTCAGGAGCCAGATACGTGATATCGTGGCGCTGCAGCTAGGATACATACAGCACCTGCTCACTCAGAAAGAGATCACCCTGGAGATCGACAATACAGCACTCGACTGGCTGGGAGAGGAGGGCTTTGATCCACAGTTTGGTGCACGCCCGCTGAAGAGGACCATCCAGAAGGAAGTGGTGAATGAGATATCTAAGATGATACTCTCCTCTCAGGTGCACAAAGGCGACCATATCAAGGTCACAGCTACTGATGGCGCACTAGCCTTCAGTACGGGTAGATAAGTGGAAGGTTAATTTTTGAGATAGATAACGCCTGATGCCTGCATCGGGCGTTTCTCATTTATATCAGTAGCGGAGTATAAAGTCCTCCTTGGCCATCTTGTCCTGATGGAGAAAGGCAATGCCGAAGCGGTAAATGTCTATGGTCAGGGTGATACGGGGATCCGCCTTGATCTCCTCCCAGGCCTGCGTCATCTCTGTGCTCCAGTAGATATCGTCAAAGATGAGGATCGTACCCGCATGTGACTTCTCCATGATCTGATGGAAGTAGCGCATGGTGGGTTCGTAGCGGTGGTTGCCATCTATATAGGCTAGGTCCACCTTCTCTATTGTACTCAGCGTTTCGCCTAATTTATCGTCGAAATTGCCGATTATCTGAGTTACACTAGTTATACCCAGCGCTTCCATATTTTTGATAGCTTCTGCTGCCAGCGCGGAACTACCTTCTATCGTCATAATGCTGGAAGAAGGGGCACCGGTGGCCAGATAGGCCGTCCCGATTCCCAGACAGGTACCGAGTTCTACGATCTGGTGAGGCTGAAACTCATGCGTTATTGCATAAAGAACATTTCCATAGTGGGCTGGTACTGTGGCTTTTGCGGCGAGACTGGATACAAGGCGTTCTTTGTGTCCGGGTTCACTGCCCATATCTTCGATCAGTAGAGTTCTATGTGTGTTAAGAAGTTGATTGCGGAGCTTGTCAATATTTCGTAATTCTGCGGCGTGTACTGTGTCGAGGATTTTGAGATAAAATTGGTACACAAATGGTGAATGGAGGTAATACTTGGTCCTGGCCAGGCGTTGATATTTTAGAAACTCTTTGACCCGATGTATCGTATTAGTCATAAATAACAACCCGGCTCTAGCCCTTGATATAAAGTGAATGAAACCCTAACCATGCGTAAAATTAAAATTACCCTAGTAGTAATTGCGACTTTTTTGGTGCTCAGTGCCTCCGCCCGCTCCAAGATGAGGCGCTATACCTATGATGGTATGCTGCGTAAGGGATTTTATATGGGCGTCACCGGCTCCTTCAATAACTCGTGGATCCTGAATCAGAACAACTACAATACGCTCGACCTGTTTTATGTGCCTATCGTACGCCAGTCTGAGATGAACTATGTCTTCACTCCAGGCGGAAACGTAGGTGCTAATTTCGGGTATAACTTCAAAAATAAATGGGGTGTTGAGTTTGAGCCTTCCTTCTCATGGGGTGGTCAGATATATGATGATGCATTCAGTGGTCCTGTAGCGGCGATCTACGACAAGACTACCAAGACCTTCAAGCCGGACTACGTCAATGTGCCTAATGCGGACTTCTATTTCCGCAATGACTATAGCTATGTAAGCGTGCGCCGGGTGATCAAGTTCAACTACATCAATTTTCCTGTTTACGCCAAGTTTCAGACGCACATAGGAGACGTAGCTAATTTCTACCTGATGCTGGGGCCTCAGTTTAGCTACCGTACTTCTGCATCCGAGTATGTGGAGGTCAATCACCACGAGTGGAATGGTCTGAATGGTGACCGCCTGCCAGCAGATCAGAAATTTCAGAAAGTAGATGTCGGTCTGAGCATGAAGCCGGGTATAGATATATACGCCAAGGACTGGGTGTACTTTAATATAGGTCTCAATACTTATATAGGCCTGACCGACCTGAATGGCTCTGCCCTGAAGGACTTGGGTTGGTTTTCTAAGAATGATGTAGATTATCAGAAGTCGAGAAACTTTTACCTGGGCATTCAGACTGGTATCCACTTCTTCCTGACTCCAAAACCTTATTGATGCCGCAAGGTGTCTGTCAAAAGCCGGTTTAGACCGGCTTTTTTTGTTTTAGTTGAATGGTAATCAGGTGAATATGAGTTTATTGTCAGCGAAGCGTATAGCTACCCCTACACTTTGAGATCATGTGGATAAAGGCCTTGCATTTATCGGTAAATCTTGTAAAGTTTGTTTAATGATAAGTAAAGTAGTGTCTGGCCCTGATGAGGCCATCCATGATATCACTGACGGAGCGGTACTGATGCTGGGGGGCTTTGGCCTCTGTGGGATACCGGAAAACTCTATCTCAGCCCTGATCCGCAAGGGAGTGAAGGACCTGACCTGTATATCTAATAATGCTGGTGTGGATGATTTTGGTATCGGCCTGATGCTCAAGACGCGACAGGTACGAAAGATGATCTCCAGCTATGTGGGTGAGAATGCCGAATTTGAGCGTCAGCTGCTGTCCGGGGAGCTGGAGGTAGAGCTGGTGCCTCAGGGCACTCTGGCTGAGCGCATCCGTGCGGGCGGGGCTGGTATTCCTGCATTTTTTACCCCTACCGGATATGGCACAGAAGTAGCAGAAGGTAAGGAGGTCCGTCAGTTTGAAAACGGCAAATGGTATATCATGGAGCGCTGGCTGCAAGCAGACTTTGCTATAGTCAAAGCCTGGAAGGGAGACAAGACAGGAAACCTCGTCTTTCGCGGTACTGCGAGAAACTTTAACCCGATGATGGCCACAGCAGGCAAGATCACCATAGCAGAAGTAGAAGAGCTGGTAGAGCCGGGCGAGCTGGACCCAAATCAGATCCATACGCCGGGGGTGTTTGTTCAGCGCATATTCCAGGGACGGGACTATGAAAAAAGGATAGAGCAAAGAACAACCCGGAAGGCGTAGTATCGTATATCACTATAAGAGAAATAGTATAAAATAAAGGGCTACAATATGTTATTTGTGCGGACCTCAAAATGGCTAAGCCCAGTCAAAATCAAAAACTGTATGCAAAAAGTAATCGTAGACATCAACCGGAACCTGATGACACTGCAAGGCAAATTCGGAGAAATGCTGCTGATGGTATATGACAAGCAGATGAAGAAACTGCTAGAGAAGTTTGTATCACGTATGAGCACGCGCTTCTTTGATGTGATACATGCTGTGGAGCGCCTGAACATGAAAAAGGCTACCAGCCTGGTACTCGAGATCATAGAAGAAGCAGACGCCACTATGGATAGCCTGGCCTGGCGAGCAGCGTCCAAGCCTTTTGAGAAGATATCCCATGTGATCCGTGAGCTGCTGCAGGTATTGCGCTCTGAGGTGATATTTCTGGAGCAGTACCTGCAGTCCCGTTTTGTGTTTTTCTGATCTCATAAACCCACTGACCCTCTATGGCCCTCGATAAATTTCAGATAGCTAAGCGTATAGCCCGCGAGCTGCGGGATGGATACTATGTCAACCTCGGTATCGGTATCCCGACGCTGGTGGCAAACTACATCCCGTCCGGCATCAATGTGGAACTACAATCTGAAAACGGCCTGCTGGGCATGGGGCCATTCCCACTGGAGGCAGAGGTAGACGCAGACTATATCAATGCCGGCAAGCAGACCATCACTACGCTTCCCGGGTCATCGATATTCTCGTCATCAGATAGCTTTGGTATGATACGGGGCGGGCATATACAGCTCACGATACTCGGTGCCATGGAGGTGTCTGAGAATGGCGATATAGCCAACTGGAAGATACCCGGTAAAATGGTGAAAGGCATGGGCGGCGCTATGGATCTGGTAGCCTCTACAGATAATATAGTAGTAGCCATGATGCATACCAATAAGGAGGGTGAATCTAAACTGCTGACTAAATGTGAGCTGCCGCTGACAGGCAAAGGCTGCATCAAAAAAGTATGCACTGACCTCGGCTTCTTTGAGATAAAGGATGGTGCTTTTCACCTGCTGGAGCTGGCACCGGGTGTGACAGTAGATGAGGTGAAGGCTAAAACAGCTGGTAAGCTCGTAGTATCTCCGGATGTAAAGGAGATGAGCTTCTAGGGCTGAGCCCCCATACCGGAGTCCTATCTTACCCGGTTTTGATCTGATCATGAAAACGAGACATATCTATTGGTTTGCTTACTTCAATAAGGACGAGCCCAGCGTAAGGTACAGGGGGCTCTATGCGCTGCAGTATATGCAGGCTCATCATGGGATCAGCTGGGACATCGTGTATCCGGGCTATGATCTGTACAGCATTTTATCTTTTCTCCACGTGTACGGCAGTGCTCTGTTTTCCCGCCGTGCGGACTCTGTCATAGTATTTCAAAAGATCTACCGCCCCGGCATCTATACAGCAGCACTAAAATTTCTGCTGTGGTGCAGGCCGTCAAGGACTGTCTATGATATAGATGACGCCGAGTACCTCAGGTACCCTGATGAGGTGATCAGGCACTTTATGTGCCGATGCAGTGTGGTGGCTGTGGGTAGCGAAGCGCTGGACGTTTATGCGAAGCAGTATAATCCTGCTACTGTGCTGCTCACATCGCCGGTGATAGAGCAGCCATGCCGGCGAAAGGAAAGAAATGCGCCACTGCGCATCGGGTGGATAGGCTACTATGGAGCACACCGGGCCAACCTGCACCAATTACTTTTTCCCGCTGTGTCATCACTAGACAGGCCTGTGACCCTGATGATACTGGGTGTGAAAAGCGAGGAGGAGGCGAGTGAAATAAGAAACTACTTTCTGGGTAAGGAGCATATACAGGTAGAGGCTCCTGTCGGCATCGAATGGCTGGACGAGGAGAGCGTCTATGAAAGGATAGCGACCATGGATATAGGCGTGGCTCCATTGCTGGATACAGCCTTCAACAGGGCCAAGTCGGCATTTAAACTCAAACAATGCCTGTCATGCGGTGTACCGGTGATCGGTAGCCCGGTGGGCGAAAACCGCCGCTTCCTGCTGGATGGCGTCAATGGTATGATAGCCGAAGATGCAGCAGCATTTCTGACGGCACTGCAAAAGATATGTGATATGCCACAGGACAGGTACGAAGAGATGAGCAAAGCTGCTGTAGCGTCTCACAAGGCATTTGACATGGAGCACTACTATGGCGCTATGGCGCCTTTTCTGGGGGCTGTGGTCTGATCGCTATCCATACATTTGCTATATTGGCAGTGAGGAGAACGGATTTTGACCAGATACAAGACAGGAATTCCAGACATAGCTTTTGCTGTACTGCTATGGGCGCTGATGATCGCCAAGTATGGCTTCATATATGGCACCAGTGACCATGAGGAACTGCTGGTCTACGTGCAGTACCTGGCCCACCCCGGGCTATATGCGCATGATTTCTTTGTACAGAGCCTGTGCGGATCGGTACCAAACGAGCGCACTGCTATGGCGACGCTGCTGCTCCCATTTGAACCCCATCTGGCCGTCACGGTTTTTCTGGGTCATTTCCTGAACACGGTATTAATGATCCTGGCTCTGGTACGCATCACCAGGAGCTTTATCCCAAACCGGTACGGTGCCTGGGCATCAGTATTCCTTTCCTATTTCTTCTTCTACAACCGGGCTCTGGGTGACATAGACTTCTACTCTGCAGCATTTCAGGCGGGAGATCCCAGCGCTGTACTGGCCGTGTGGGCTCTCGTCTTCTTTCTCGAGCAGCGGTATATGCTGGCATGCGTGCTGGCCTCTATAGCCTCAGTCATACATGTGCTGGTGGGTTTTGACCTGATGGCGGTGCTGTGCGGAGTGATGATCTGGAAGTGGCTCATCAGTCGTGAGGTATCATTGCGCCAGGCGGCATCATTCATCGGGCTGTATATTTGTACCGCAGGCGTATACCTGATCATGGTATTCCGGGCTAAGTCTGCTGGTAATGGGAGTTTACCGAATGAAGAGCTTTTCAATATCATGTTCCTCTTCCGGCACCCGCATCATTTCATCTTTCATCTATTCTCCTGGAGCAGCAGGATACTGTTTGTGATATATACATCCGTAGCCCTGGTGTTTTTCAGCCTGAGGTCCAGGACAGTCTTTCAGTTTCTGGCGGTATGTCTGATCGTGATGATACCGTACATCATAGCTACGGACTATTTGCATTCTGTTTTGATAGCCAGTTTTCAGTGGTACAAGGTGGCGCCTTACATGAAGTTTTTTGGGATGATGGCTATCGCGGCTCTGATCTTTGAGGCTATGCCAAACATTTTGCCTCGTAATACTGTTTGGATAGACAGAAGTGTGCTGCTATCAGGATTTGTGGCTGGTATGCTTGTGTTCATGCTTTATTTCAGGGGTGATATCGCTCATGGCTATAAGCAGGAGAACGCTGCAGAGGTAGGCTTGAGCCTGAAACTGAAAGATATGGTGCCACTAGATGCAGTTTTCATACAGCCGTTTGAAGTCACGGGCCTTAAGTTTTATGCACAGCGATCATCCTATGTGGACTTTAAGGCGATAGCCAAGAATCAGAAAGATACGCGGGAGTGGTACCGGCGCATACAAGAGGTCTATGGCCTGGACTACCACACTGATGTCAGTGGTTTTCATATGCAGGATAAAGCGAATGAACACCTGGACCATCTGGATGAGACGGCCCTCGCAAAGCTGCGGATGGAAGGCGTGACCCATATGATCTGCCATACAGACCAGTACCGGGCGGCACACCATTTGATACTATCAGAAAACGGGTATTACGTTTACGAACTATAATGGCAATAGCATTTTATAATAACACCTATGTGGAGGACAGCCTGCCGGTGATACAGGCAGACAACAGGGCCTTCCGTTATGGAGATGGTTTGTTTGAGTCTATGGTGGCCTTTGATGGTGTAGTGCCACTGCTGCCATACCACTACGAGCGGCTGCGACACTCATCTGAGATACTGATGATGGAAATGCCAACCTACATGGACTTTGATTGGTTTAAGACGACCATCACTGACCTGCTCCTCCGCAATAAGGCTGTCAATGCCAGACTGCGTATGCAGCTCACTCGCGCAGGATCAGGATTGTACAAACCAGATATCAATACCACGGACCTGCTGATCACCTGCTCCCCGATAGCCAATAGCAGGTTTGAGTGGAGCTCGATCAATGCGACTTTCTCTCCATACAGAGTAGATACAGGCGTACTCTCCAATCTGAAAACCACCAGCAAGATACAGTATGTGCTCTCCGCTCTCCTGGCGGAGAAGAAAGGCGCCAGTGAGGCTTTTCTATTCAATACCAAGGGTACGCTGGCTGAGGCTGTACAGTCTAATGTGTTTCTGATTCGTGGCGATATGATCATGACACCCGCGCTGACCAATGGCGGTGTAAATGGCGTGATGCGTCGCTACCTGATAGGGCTGCTTGAGCAAACATTTAATGTAGTACAGTCAGATGTACTGATGAATGATATAGATGAAGCGGATGAGATATTTCTGACCAATGCAGTGCGGGGCATACAATCTGTGGCAGTGGTAGGAAGTGTAGTATATTCTGACACTCAGACCCGCGACATCTTTGCGATGGTGAATCAAGGCATCAGGCAGATGGTAGCTGCATCAAAGAGCAACTAAAGATGAAAACCAAAAAGATAGCCATCTACTGGATGCGGAGAGACCTGCGCCTGGAGGATAATGCAGCCCTCTATCATGCACTAAAAGGAGATGCGCCAGTATTGCCGCTTTTTATTTTTGATACCGCTATCCTGGACGAGCTACATGACAAGCAGGATACCCGGGTACAGTTTATCTACCAGGAGCTGGAGCGTATAGCGGCAGAGCTGCATAAGCATGGCTCCGACCTGCTGGTAAAAAAGGGTAAACCGCTCGCCATCTGGCAAGAGCTCATAGAGCACTATGATGTCACGGCAGTCTACAGCAATGAAGACTATGAACCATATGCACGTGAAAGGGATGGCAGGATAGGAGAGATGCTTTTCAAGCATAACGTCCCCTTTAATACCTATAAGGATCAGGTGATCTTTGAAAAGGCTGAAGTGACGAAAAGTGACGGGCAGCCATATACTGTGTATACTCCATACAGCAGGAGGTGGAGGGAGAGGCTGAAGCCCTTTTACTATAAAGGATATCCGACGGAAAAGTACTTTGCTAATCTCTGCAAGGTCTCACCACATTTTCACTTTCCGTCACTGGCCAGTATTGGTTTCAAGCCTGCAGACTTTCAATACCCCGCGCGCATAGCCAAAGCTGACATCGTCAATAAGTACGACAAGCAGCGCGACTATCCGGCTATAGAAGGAACGACACACCTCGGGCTGCATCTGCGTTTTGGTACATTGAGCATCCGCAAACTGCTGGCCTACGCCTTAAAGCACAATCAGACGTTTGTCAATGAATTGATATGGCGGGACTTTTATCATCAAATACTTTGGCATTTCCCACATGTAGCAAAAGGTGCCTTCAGGCCAGAGTATGACTTTATAAAGTGGGTAAATGACGAGAAACAGTTCAAGGCATGGTGTGAAGGGCGCACCGGCTATCCGCTGGTAGATGCCGGTATGCGCGAGCTGAATGAGACCGGGTATATGCACAACCGGGTACGTATGGTAGTGGCGAGCTTCCTGACCAAGCACCTGCTCATAGACTGGCGCTGGGGTGAGGCTTACTTTGCTGAGAAACTACTAGACTTTGATCTCGCTGCTAATAATGGCGGCTGGCAGTGGGCTGCGGGCTGTGGCACAGATGCAGCGCCGTACTTCCGGGTATTTAATCCGGAGCTGCAGATGAAGCGCTTCGATCCCGAGATGAAGTATATACTACAGTGGGTGCCTGAGTATGGTACTAAGGATTATCCGCAGCCGATAGTCGAGCATGAGTATGCGCGCAAGAGGTGTCTGGAGGTATATAAGAAGGCACTCAAGAAGGAGGAATAACTACATTTTATCCCACTGCTTTACCAGCTCGATGAGAGCATCCCTCGTGTAGTCCAGCGCTCGCTGGTCCACATTTTCTATCACGTCCAGGCGGGTGTGATAGGTGGGGTCCAGCTTTTTAGTATCCATACCTATGATACTCATAGCTGGTATATTTTGCTGCTGAAATGGGATGGCATCAGTACCACCCATCGGTAGTCTTGCAGTCTTGTAGGAGATACCTTTCTTCTCGAACGCCTTTTTTGTCTCACCTATCAGAAAAGAGTCAAAGGATACGAAGCTCATGACCTCACCAGTCACCAGGGTGATATGATCCGGCAGGCGCACGCTATCTATATTGACCAGGTGCGCATTCTCAGAGCGAAGCTTATCAATGAAATCTCCCACATATGCTGTAGAACCTCTAAGGCCCTTCTCCTCAGAGCCGAAGCTAAGAAAGCGCAAGCGGGTATGCTGCAGAGTAGACTGCCCGCGGTGTATAGGATCAGCAAAGGCGGACACTACATTCTTTGAGATAATGACGCCGGAGAGATTGTCACAGGCTCCCGGTACACACTCCGACCCGTGAAAGGTAAAGTAGATAATAGTGAGCGGGGAGATGATGACAAAGAAGAGATAGATATAGAAAGTAAAGGCCGGCATATCGTCATATACAAAGTAGTCTCCTAACTCGTAAACGACAAGAAAGAGCGCAAAGAAGACCATCATGAGGCCAGTGGCGATGGTCAGGTGTGCGCCGTACTGCTTGAACCGGTACCACCAGGTGCACTCATTGGTACTGTCTATATGCCCGCTGAAGATGAGAGTAGACTTGACCTCCTTTTGAGGCTCTAGTGTAGCAGACACATTCCATGATGTTTTTTTGGGGTATAGGAAATCAGCCAGGCCGATATTCTGCATCAGGTCACTGACGAGTACGACGGCATTGATCAGGGCTATGACCATCGCTGCCAGTGGCGAAAACAAGAAGATGATCAGGGCCAGCAGGTACAGGGCGGCGTACAGCTTCATCTTCCCAAACTTGGCAGTCAGGTATGACTCAAATGGCAATACCTGTACGTCATCTGTATAACGCAGCATGTCATTGGCCACATAGTCCTGCGCCAGATGCTCAGCCTGGCTGCCGGCTGGCCTCGGGCCAAACCGGGCGATAATGTCTTGTATCTGGTCTTTCATTTTGGTAGAACCTTGTTTACTCGTTCGCGGTCGTTGCTTTCAGGTTTGGTAGATATCCTGAGCTCCTTGTAGGTAGTCACAGAGTCACGCTCACGGGTGAAGACGAGATCGTTAGCCTCACCGATGATGATCTCTGCGGTGGTGTAGACGATGCATCCATCCATCATGTGGCCTCCTATCACTTTGCCATCTTTGTCTGCTATGGATATGTGCAGGTGATTGCCATCGGGACTAAGGGTGCCCGTGAGAGATACGATCTCAAAGGTCTCTTTCCATGTCTGTGTCTCGTTGCGGTTGGACAGCCTGAGGGTGGCTTGCTTCAGGCTGCCGGCACAGGTGATGATATAGCCTGCCTTGATCTTTTTTTCCTTTACAAACTCGGCGATCCTGACCTTGAGGTCATCTCCGGGATTGACGCGGAGGGCGTGAATGGTTTGTGTACTCATACCGGTTTGTGCTGAGGTGATACCGCATATCGCGATCAATAGCATAACGAGTAACCGTCTCATGACTTAGATTTTACTTTCTACTATTCCTACGATCTCCTTTTCGAGATTCATTGCTTTATCCAGCAGCTCTTTGCCTGCTTTGATCTTTTCCTCCGCGTATGCTTTGTCATCCAGGCCCGAAGCATTGATCTTTACATTGAGATAGGCGCCATATACGGCAGTGCGGGTACAGAGTGCACCTACGCCGGCATCAGATGCAGAGTTAGGGTTTCCGATTTCCGCCATGGCTTTGATCACTGCCATAGAGTCGTAGCTGAGCTGCATCACCCGGTATGGCACCTCTATGGCGTAGCGGGTGGCGTCCTGTATGGCTTGTTTGCGGCTCTTCTTCTCCTCATCTGTCGCCTTGGGCAGGCCAAATGCGTCCATGATCTTATTGAAGGCTTTTGTGTCCTCATCTACCAGTGCCAGCAACTTGTCTTTGTATTGCTGGCCTTTCTCAGCCCAGTCAGAAAATTCCTGCCACCTGTCATCCCAGCCTTTTTTGTGCGAGGAGAGATTGGCCACCATGGTGCCGAGAGAAATGCCCAGCGCGCCTACATAGGCAGATATAGAGCCACCGCCCGGCGCAGGAGATTCACTGGCTGTCTCATCGGCAAAGGCAGTCAGCTTCATATTGATGAGCGGCGATGTACTGTGGTCAGCGAGCATATATTCTATGATACGCTTCTGCGGATCAAAGGGCCCAAGTTCATCAAGGCTCATGGACTTGATGGCTATCTTGATCAGCTCAGCCTCAGATACGCCTATGGAGCGCTGTTGCTTTAGCAGGAAGTAGCGCCCGGCATCCAGCATCGACTGCAGTGGTATGAGGCCGATCAGCTCAGAGCCGGTCACACGCATACCCCGGTTATAAGCGCTCTTCACACACTCGTCAAAGGCGATGTGTATAGGTGTCACGTCTATGTCCACGAGGTTCATAGAGACCTGCGCTACACCGTACTCTTGTATAAACCAGCCAATGCCTTTTACGGATTTGCATGCACCTGGCTGTACCACGTCTTCGCCTTTTTCATTCTTCACCTTGCGTCCTTGTTCACGTACGTCAAAGGCTACAGAGTTGGCACGGCGGGTAGATGTCGTATTGAGGTTTACGTTGTATGCTATGAGTATCTTACGGGCGCCGATGGCGATGTTGCCACTGCGGACGTTCCACTCAGCAGGGCCGAAGTCTGGCTGCCAGTCGGCTGTTTTTATCTTGTCTTTGATACCCTCATACTCACCAGCGCGGACGCTGGCCAGATTCTTTCTGTGAGGTGCCGAGGCGGCAAACTCATAAAGGTAGACAGGTATGCCCAGTTTGCTACCTACGCGCTCGCCAAGCTTCTTTGCGCATGCTATGCAGTCCTCCATACTAGCATTGGCTATGGGAATGAATGGGCATACGTCTGTAGCGCCAAAGCGTGGGTGCTCACCTTTGTGCTTGCTCATGTCTATCAGCTCCGCAGCTTTGGCTATGCCGCGGTAGGCTGCCTCTACTACAGACTCTTCATCGCCTACAAACGTAACTACTGTGCGGTTGGTCGCTTTGCCCGGGTCTACATTCAGCAGCTTCACGCCGTCTACAGACTCTATGGCATCAGTGATCTGGCGGATCACATTCATGTCATTGCCCTCGCTGAAATTGGGCACGCATTCGATTACTTTTTTCATTCCTTGAGTATCTATTCAGATTAATATTGATTTCGGTAGAAGTGATGATTCTCATCTACCTTAAGTTTATGGTCAGGATACCACTTTGAGAATGTAGCCCACTCATCTTTATGTTCGGTGGCCCATTTGGCAAAGGCAGTTTCATCACCCTTCATCAGGAGCCAATGGTTGTAAGCCGGGAAATATCCTGCTTCTTTCAGCGCTTTCTGATAGTCAAAGAGGACATTAGGATACTCTTTATCTTTTTTCTGGTCGTAGTAGTAGTGGACAAATTTTGTGCGTATCGTGTCCAGGCTATTCAGATCGATATGGTGGCTGCCGATAGTGGCCATGGTCAGAGCCATCTCGTACCCGAAGTTTCCGAAAGGCATCTTGTGTTTCTTGAGATCTTCCAGTGAGAGCACTGCATTCTTGCAGAAGCTCACAGATGTGGAAGTGTCCGAATACGTTATCCCACTCTTATAGGTGTCATACAGCATTTTACTGATCTCGGCAGTACGCTTTGTATTGCTTTCCAGATTTAGAAATATCTCGCCGTAGATCATGCCCCAGACCTCCTCGTCAGAGGAGCAGTAGAGTTTGGTAGCCCAATAGTAATTGGTGCTGTAGTCGGGTTCTACCTCTATGCCCCTTTCAAAGTAGTTGATAGCCTTGTTGTAGTCCTTTTGATATAAGTAGAGGATACCCAGCTCAGACTGCAGTTTGCCAGACTTTGGAAATTTCTTTATACCCGCATTATAAGTCTCGACCGCGTCTTTGGTGTTTTCCTGCATGTCGTAGGCATTGCCCAGCAGCTGGTAGTAGCGTTCTGTTGCATTCTTGCTATTGATGATGTCTTCCAGCTCCTTCTGTGCTTTCTTGTAGTCCTTTTGCACGTAGTGAGCGTAGGCTATCTCATAGGCATATGTAGTATTTGACTTGTCCAGTTTTTGAGCCTCATAGAGCAACTTGAGGGCTCCCGCCACATCACCATCGTCCTCCATATCTATTGCCTTCTGGGCCATTTCCATGGCTTTATCTTTGTCTGACTGTGCAGACGCGGATAGGGATAAAAGCAACAGGATGATGATCCCATAGACGTTAATAGTTTTCATTTGCCGTTAGGTTTTTTTGTTTGTTATTTACTTTCAATCGAAAAGCAATTTATAACAATGGACGAGAAACTGAAAGCTTTCGGGCGCATACTACAGATCATGAATGAACTCCGGGAGCAGTGCCCCTGGGACAAGAAGCAGACGCTGGAGACTCTCCGCCCGCTCACGATAGAGGAGACCTATGAGCTGTCTGATGCCATCATCAAGAAGGACCTGACCCTGCTCAAGGAAGAGCTGGGCGACCTGCTGCTGCATATCGTATTTTATGCAAAGATAGGCGAGGAGCAGGGAGCCTTTGATATGGCTGCTGTGATCAATGACCTCTGCGAGAAGCTGATTCGCCGCCACCCGCACATCTACGGTGATGTGAAGGTAGAGAACGAGGAAGACGTAAAGCAAAACTGGGAGAAGATCAAGATGAAGGAGGGGCGCAAGTCGGTCATGGGTGGTGTGCCTGAGTCCCTGCCTGCCCTTATCAAAGCCTGGAGGGTGCAGGACAAGGCGCGCCAGGTGGGATTTGAATGGGATAATATAGAGGATGTGTGGAAGAAGGTAGAGGAGGAGACGCAGGAGCTGCACGAGGTGGTCAAAGAAGGTAATGCCGACAGGATAGAGGACGAGTTTGGTGACCTGATGTTTGCACTGGTCAACTACTCCAGATTCCTGAATGTGGACCCGGAGACCGCCCTGGAGCGGACCAATCAGAAGTTCCTGAAGCGCTTCCGGTATATAGAGGAGGTAGCTGCTGGGCAGGGCAAGGCATTGACAGATATGACTCTGGGCGAGATGGACGCTATCTGGAATGAGGCCAAGGGACGGGTATAGGGTTGGCCGGTGGCAGGTGGCTGGTGGCAGGTGGCTGGCTAATCTGGCTCAGGAAGGAATAATTGATTTGGAACCGGCGGTTGGCAGGAGAAAGTCCTTACAGAATTGTTTTTTAACCGGAGCCAAGGTTGGCCGGGACTGGCCTCCGGAATTGATTTTTAACCGATTGATTGATTTAGTGGATTGATATTCAAATGGTTGTTTGTTGAAATTTTATTCTAATCTGTCTGAAGAATCGCCGGTACTTATCCTGATGACCTAAATCAGGGGCGATCTTTTTGACTTTTTCTTCTGTGAGGCATTGACCTTTTCAGGGGATTTTCTATATTTGCGCTCCCATTTTTTAGTAACTATTTATTCACATCCAATCCTTAAATTAATTTTAAGACATGGCAACAAAGATCAGACTTCAAAGACACGGCCGCGGCAAGCGCCCTTTTTACCACATCGTAGTGACTGACTCCCGCGCTCGTCGTGATGGCAAGTACATAGAGCGTCTGGGCGAATACAACCCACTGACCTCTCCGGCTACGATCAATGTAGATGTAGACAAAGCAGTAGACTGGCTGACCAAGGGTGCAGAACCTACAGACACAGTACACGCTATCCTGAAATATAAAGGTGCTATGTACAAGAAGCACCTCCTGCGCGGTGTAGCGAAGGGTGCTCTCTCTGCTGAGGCAGTAGAGGCAAAGTTCAATGAGTGGGTAGCTGCTCACCAGAACTCTGTACTGGACCACAAGAAGAAACTCCACCTCTCTAAGGAAGATCGTCTGGCTAAGATGATGGCTGAAGAGACCAAGAAGAAGAACGAGCGCGAAGAGAAGCGCCAGGCTGCCCTCAAGGCTGCTGAAGTGGGCATCGCCGTGAGCAACGCGACTGATGTG
>CAZNDJ010000052.1:0-23014 GCA_964571705.1 uncultured Chitinophagaceae bacterium | reverse complement strand
TGGACGCTCGGCCAGAACTATCAGTGGCAGGTGTCTAATAGCACCAGCTGTCCTGGTGCAAACTGGACAAACGTGACCGGAGCTACCAGCTCCAGCTTCACGCCTCCTCAGACTGGTGGCACCCGTCTATATCGTGTCCTTGTGACCAGCAACTGTAGCAATAATTTTAATACCAACACAACTACATCAAACTGTGTACGCGTGACCTACAACCCGATGGGAGGATCCGGAGATCCCGTACCACCGATCGTGTCTGGTATATGCGGCTCTACCGTGCTGCCAGGTAGTACGCATACACTCAATATACTGACACCTCCTACGGTAGGTGCGCTGGTCGGGGCTACCGGCTACAACTGGACAGCAACGGGCGGCTCCCCTACCACTGGCTCCAGCTCATCTTTTACCTGGACCGCTCCGGTCAATCCGGGTTCATATAGTATCAACCTCACTTACCTCACAGCTTGCCCACCAAATGTGTCGGCTAATACATGTGTGGTGATAGTTGGTTCTCCTACCTGTGACTTTGCATACATAGCGCCTACGGGCAAGGACTCGGTTTTCGCCGGTGGCCCGGATGTACCATACAAGTCAATAGCATACGCGCTCACTCAGTTGGGGGGCCGTACCAAGATACGTCTGGCTGTAGGCACTTACAATGAAACTGTGCCTCTCAATATTCAGAATAACCTGATATTTGATGGTGGCTATGTGATCAATAGCGGTATTTGGACCAAGACCAATTCTGACAGTACATATATCATATGTTCAGGGAGTGAGGTCGTCAACAATGATGTGGCGCACCGTATAGGTTTCAAATCCAACGGCGCTGACAATTGGGAGCTTCAGGACCTCGTGATCAAAACTACAGATATCAACCAGAGGACAGTTAATGGCGAAGGCTATTCAAACTATGGTGTCCTGGCTTACAATAACTCAACAAACTTTAAGGTAGTCCGCACTAAAATCTTTGTGGGTGCGGCGTCTACAGGTACTGCAGGCACCACCCCTGGTGGTGCTGGTGGCGCAGGCGGCCATGGTAATGGCGGCGGCGGTGGCGCGGGTAGTACTACCCGCTGTGGCTGTGGCGGCAATACTCCTGGTACCTCCGGTGGCGCTGGTAATAATGGTGCCTCTGGCGGCGGCGGCGGCGGTACAGGCTGCGGTGGTGGCTGTAATACTGTGGGCTGCAATGCCAGCTCTGGCACAGGTGTAAATGGCTCTACCGGCACTCCGGGTGCTGGTGCGGCCCTCAGCTATGTAGCTGGTGCCAGGCCAGCTTCGCCGACGTTCTCTGCTCCATACTATATCCCTGCAGGTCAGGCGGCCAACGGAAGCAATGGCTTTGGTGGTGGCGGCGGCGGCGGCGGTGGCGGCGGCGATATCGGCACCTGCTGTACTTGCGGCTGCGGCAGTGGCTCTCCATACGGTGGCAATGGTGGCAATGGTGGTGATGGTGGTATAGGCGGAAGCGGTGGTTTCGGCGGTGGTGGCTCTTTTGCTATCTATGCCAGTGGCGCTTCTACTACAGGTACAGTCATCACATCGGCTGTACTGCCAGGTACCGCAGGACTGGGCGGCAATGGAGCGGCAGGTCAGCCAGGCTCTGCAGCCCAAGGCGGCGCTCCGGGCAATGATCACGGCGGCTGCGATGGCGGTCGCGGCGGTGATGGAGGCAATGGCGGCGCAGGCGGCTCGGGTGGTCGTGGCCAGGACGGTGCAAACGGCCTCTCTCAGGATATCGTGACAGTGAATGGCGCCTTTATCAGTGGCTCCTCTACCTCGGTACCCAATAACTATATAGTCGGCGTAAACTATAACAATGCCAAGGCTTGTATCTACTCTGAAATATCATTGACCAAGAATACTGGTGTGTGGTCTTTCCCTGGCTCATTGAGCCTGGAAAACGATATGCGCGATCAGCCAGCTGGCTCTCCACTGTCATCATACAATGCCAGCTCCAGCCCGGTAGTAGTGTATGCCACCACACCAGATGCAGAGATAGACCTCACTGTCAATGGTCTGCAGTATGCTGCCTATCTCAAGATAGCTGCTGACAATCGCCAGAAGCCGGTGATCACTCCATCCAGCCATACTATCTGCCTGGACGGCTCTGTATCTCTCTCTGCTACCCACTGGGGTACTGAGCAGGAGTACGACTGGAGGATCTATCAGGGAGCTAACGTGAACAGCCCTCTGTATTCCTCTACTGTTGCTTCGCCTACGGTAGACTTTACTGGCTACACTCCGGGCAACTATATCGTACGCTACAAAGTGCGCGAAAGCTGCTGCGGCTGGTCTATACCTATATATGACACGATCAAGATACTTCCTCTGCCGGTACAGTTTACCGTACAGGGTGGTGGCAACTACTGCCCTGGTGGCTCCGGAGTACCTATCTCTATCAGCGGCTCTGAGCCGGGAGTAAAGTATGTAGTGTACTACAACGGCGTAGCTGTAGACAGTGCGATTGGCACCGGTGCCTCTCCTTTTGTCTTTGCAAATGAAACTCAGGTAGGTATCTATACTGTAGTTGGTTACCGTTTCACTGGTTGCGGTCAGAGCATGTTAGGATTTGTCAATGTAGGTCTCAGCCCTACACCTACCCTCTTCACAGTGCAGGGTGGTGGCAATGCCTGCCCTGGTTCTACCTCTGGTCCTGCCATTTATCTGAGCGGTTCGCAGCTCGGCGTGACCTATCAGCTCTATCTGAATAACACTACTCCTATCGGCAACCCTGTACAAGGTACCGGTAATCAGATCCCATTCGGCAATGCTGGTCAGCCTGGTACATATACAGTGACAGGTACCTTTATTGCTTCTCCATATTGTTCATCTCGAATGACAGACTCTGCAGTGATCACACTAGTAGTACTGCCCAATGCCTACACTGTGACCGGTGGTGGGTCATATTGTACAGGAGATACCGGCAGGGTCATAGGTCTTTCAAATTCAGATGCAGGCGTGACTTACTCACTCTACACTGGTGGTGTGCTCGTAGCCGGTCCTATAGCCGGTACCGGCGGACCGCTCACCTTTGGTACATTCACACTAGCAGGCTCTTACAATGCCATAGCTACCAATATCGCTGGCTGTGATACAGCTATGAATAATGCGGTGATCATCAATCCGCTCCCTCTGCCAGTGATTAATAGTGTGACATACAGGGATGCAAGTTGTTTTGGCGGAGCCAATGATACGATCCTCGTGGTCGCTACATCACCTGATGGTGCTATATCATATTCTATAGATAATGGTCTTTCATATCCTAATGTGACAGGCCTTTTCACAGGTTTGCCAGCGGGCAACTACTACATCGCCGTGAAAGATGACAGCAGCTGTACGGCCAAGTATGCTGCCAATCCGGTCGTGCTCTCTCAGCCTGCTGCTGCGCTCACCGTCACACCTGTGGTCACAGATATCACTTGCAACGGTGCCGGAGATGGATCTATCAATCTGCTCGTCACGGGTGGTTGGGGGGCCTATACCTATAGCTGGTCTGGTGGCCAGTCTGTACCATCTATCACAGGCCTCTCTGCTGGACCATACAATGCTACTGTGACCGATGCTAACGGATGCCAGGTGCCAGTCACAGCAAACGTGCAGGAGCCGACTGCTATCACATCCAGTATAGCGGGTACTAATATACTCTGTGGTGGAGATAGCAGTGGTGCTGCAAACCTCACAGTAAATGGTGGCACCCTGCCATATACATTCCTTTGGTCTGATTTTGAAGTGACGCAAAACATCAGCCACCTGGGCGGTGGTATGTACAGGGTCATCATCACAGATGCCCGCGGCTGCCAGCATAGAGACAGCGTACAGGTCATTGAGCCTCGTCCTCTGATAGCTACTATTGCGTCTACCGACAATCGCTGCTTCGGAGGCAGTGATGGTAGCGTGACGGTGACAGCTACTGGTGGCACCGGCACGCTGACATATACGTGGTCACCGGCTTCTGCAGGCTCAGGTCCATCAGTGACCGCCGCTTCTCCTGGCACCTACACCGTCACGGTGAAAGATGCAAACAACTGTAGCATCGTACTCACGGCTACTGTCAATGGTCCGTCAGCTCCGCTCGCCGTGACCTCGGTAGTGACTACCAATGTGACATGCGCAGGTGCGCGCAATGGATCCGTACATCTTTCGGCAGTGACTGGCGGTACAGCTCCTTATTCTTTCCTCTGGTCAAACTTCTCTATATCTCAGAATATAGATAGCCTCACGGGTGGTACCTACTATGTCATCATCACAGATGCCAATGGCTGCCAGCTCAGGGATAGTGGTATCGTACGCGAGGGCCTGCCTATCGCTGTCACAGATACTTTCGTGCCTATATCATGCTCCGGTGCCCATGACGCATCCATACATATCATAGCTAGCGGTGGTACAGGCGGCTATACCTATACGTGGTCTCCATCCGGACCTAACTCTCCGGATAATACCAACCTGGGACCAAACAACTATACCGTCACAGTGACCGATGCCAATGGCTGCTCGGCATCTACCTCCGTGCTGATCATAGATCCGACACCACTTGCACTCTCTCATGTATTTGCTAATCCTAGTTGTGCCTTCTCTGGCAATGGTACGATCAATATGATACCTACCGGTGGTACGCCTGGATATACTTTCCAATGGTCGCCAAACATTGCTTCCGGCAGTACAGCTACTAACGTGTCAGCTGGTACATACCATGTCACCGTCACGGATGCACATGGCTGCAGGGCATATGATTCTATAGTGGTGGTAGATCCACTACCTATGTATATCAGCGGTACACCAAAGAATGTGACCTGCAATGGTGATCAGGATGGCTATGTGATAGCTACAGGCTACGGTGGCACACTGCCATACAGCTATCAGTGGCACTTTGATAGCCTGACGGGCAATCTCGGCCCGATCACAAAGGATATCTTCCAGCTGTCTGGAGGTGACTACTATCTGGTCATCACAGATGCTAATAACTGCACAGTATCCTACCATGCAGTGATCAAAGAGGCAGACTCACTCAAACTGTCTCTCGTCAAGACTGATGCCACCTGCCAGAATGCAAACTCTGGCTCAGTAGCAGCGGTCGTGACAGGCGGCGTCAGGCCTTACGAGTTTCTGTGGAATAACTTTATCACCGACTCTCTGCAGGTAGGCATACCGGGGGGATCGTACGGAGTGCAGGTCACAGACTCAAATGGATGTCATGTGACCAGGACCATACTGGTAGACGGTCAGTCCAGCCCTATGACCGTGAATACTGCGATCAATAATCCGACATGTAATGGCGGCACTAACGGATTTGTGTCACTGGATGTACTGGGTGGTACGCAGCCTTATAGTTATAGTTGGAGCACATCGCCTGCTCAGAGCGGCAATGTAGCTTCTAACCTGACCGATGGCACCTACTACGCCACAGTCACGGATAGCAAGGGCTGTCAGGTATTGGATACTGCCACGCTCGTATCTCCATCGGCTATCTCAGCCTCTACGGCCATAGGTGGTGCTACCTGCGTGAGCGCCTCAGACGGATATGTAGTGGTGAATGTGACAGGAGGCAATGCACCATACAGCTATCAGCTGGGTAATTATGTTCAGAACACAGATACATTCCGCAATCTTGCAGTAGGACAGTACACTTTGATCATACGTGATGTCAATGGATGTGAAGGCTCCACGGCGCTTACGGTAGCTGCGCCTGGCTTCTTTACTGTAGACCTCACGGCCAATCCATACTATATCCTGGCAGGCGAGCCTGTACAGCTGACTGCTACTGCTAATTCAGATACAGCACCATCGCAGATCAGGTACATCTGGGATACAAAGGATTCGTTGAACTTCCAGGGATGCGCTGACTCCAGCAATTGCAATGACCCTATCGCTACACCGCATGTCACTCGCACCTATGTGGTCACAGCTGTCAATGCACGCGGATGTATCGTGACAGATACAGTACTCGTCACTGTGAGCGATCATCCATCGGCCTTTATTCCATCGGCCTTCACGCCAAACGGTGACGGACTGAATGATAAGTTTGAATTTGATATACTGGGTGCCAAATCTGCGGATGTCAATATCTGGAACAGGTGGGGCGAAAAGGTGTTTAGCAACCCTACTCAGCTAAACGGTATAGGAGTATCAAACAATAACAGCTGGGACGGAAACTTCCGCGGCAAGAAGGCCCAGGTGGATTCATATGTTTATCAGTTGGTTGTACTTTTCTCGGACGGCCACAAGGAAACTATCTCTGGTACCGTGACGATAATGGAATAATCGCAAGCACAGGTATCGTCTCTTATAGAGGATAACATTTTTGACCTCATACCCCTGATTTTCATTGAATCAGGGGTATTTTTTTTGCGAAAAGCCCTTTATAAACAACGCAATGTTTATATTTGGGGCAAAACCCGATTTAATGAAGAAAATCTCAACCCATTTTCGTCAGGCACTCCTATCCCTTTTCCTTTCTGTTTCAGTCGTTTCTATGGTGTCTGCACAGTGTGTGCTGCAGGGTACTATTGCTGAGCCCGCATGCGGCTCGTCCAATACGACTTCCAATGTGGGCGGCATGCAGGAGTGGAATCTTAACTCTACTATAGGCGCGGATTATACAGTATCTATCTCCGGTGGGTCCAATGCCTGCGGAGCATACTCTGTATCGCCATCTTCTTTTACAGCTACGGGCTCCACTACGGTGCTGGATGTCCAGGCCGGAGGTACCTGCTGCTGGGCAGCAGGTGGTACATCAGCTGCCCTCACTTATACACGTATAGGGTACACTAATACTACTAGTAATGCCAATATTTGCCAAGGCACTACCCGCAGCCTCACAGTGAGTCCGGCCCCATTTACTGCAGGTGCATGGTCAGTAGTACCGGGTACAGGCAATGGTACTATCAGCGGATCTACTTTCACCGCTACTGTGGCGGGCACAGTCACAGTGCGCTATACCAAGGGTGGATGTAATTCTGATGTCAGCTTTACTATAGATGGCACGCCATCTACGGCGAGTGTGGGTAGCAACCAGTCTATCTGCGGCCTTACCAGCACTGGACTGGGTGGCAATACGCCGGCAGTAGGCACTGGCACCTGGACACAGATCGCAGGTCCAGGCACTACCACCTTCAGCAATACACATGTCGGCAATGCCACAGCCAGCGTCACAGCATATGGCACATATACTTATCTCTGGAGCATAGCCAATGGCTCTTGTACTTCGAGTACCGCGTCCATGACAGTGACGTATTACCAGACTCCTACCACAGCTTCTGTAGGTGCTACACAAAATATTTGTGGATCCCTCACTACCGCGTCGCTAGGTGGCAATACGCCTACAGTAGGCACAGCTACCTGGACACAGACCTCAGGTCCCGGCACCACTACGTTCAGCGCAGCTAGTTCCGGTTCATCTACTGCCACAGCCTCTGTACCGGGCACTTATACATATACATGGACCATCTCAAATGGTGTCTGTACTCCTAGCTCAGCCAATGTGACAGTGAACTACTACGCCACTCCTTCTACTGCTACTGTAGGCGGCACGCAGAATATCTGCGGATCCCTGATCAGCGGCAGCCTCGGTGGCAATTCGCCTACAGTGGGTACCGGCGCATGGAGCCAGACTGCTGGTCCCGGTACGACTACTTTCAGCAATGCCGCATCTCCGAGCGCCACGGCTACAGCGTCTGTAGAAGGTACATATACCTATACCTGGACGATATCTAATGGTACATGTACGCCTAGCACAGCTAGTGTGACGGTTAACTTTTATGCCACTCCTCCTACAGCATCTATCACACCATCAACTCTTGATGTTTGCGGCACCCTTACATCCGCTGCGCTGGGTGCAAATGCCGCTGCACCTGGTACGGGTACCTGGACACAGTTTTCAGGCCCTGGTACCACTACCTTTAGCAATGCAAATTCAGAGTCTTCTACAGCTACGGCCTCTGTGGTAGGTACATATGTCTACACATGGACCATTACAAACGGTACATGCGCGCCTACCTCGGCCAATGTCACTGTCAATTACTACACAGCACCGACCACAGCTGTAGGCGGGCCTACTCAGTCCATCTGCTCACTCACCAGTGCACCTCTGGGTGCCAATAGCCCGACTATAGGTACTGGTACCTGGACACAGACATCCGGCCCAGGAGTTACATTCTTTAGTAACGCAAACTTCTTCAACTCTACAGCATCGGTTTCTGTTCAGGGCACGTATATCTTCACATGGACCATCGCAAACGGCCCATGTACCAGCTCTGCCGATGATACAGTAAACTTCTATTCATCACCTACTATAGCATCTGTAGGTGTAGACCAGAGGCTGTGTGGCACACTGACCAGCAATGCTCTCGGAGGCAACACACCTGCCATAGGCACAGGCACATGGTCACAGATATCAGGCCCGGGCACGACTACTTTCAGCAATCCTAACTCTGGATCATCCACCGCTACAGCCTCAGTCTATGGCGTGTACACTTATGAGTGGACTATCTCAAACGGTACCTGTACACCTAGCACAGCAGATATGACTGTTTACTTTGTGCCATCACCATCGGGCGGTAGCATACCAAATGCGGCTTTCTGCTCGGCTACAGGATCCACTAGTATATCAGTAGTAGGAGTATCGAATGCTAATCAATATGCATGGTCGCTCCCTGCCGGCCTGACAGGCTCCTCTACTACCAGCAATATAGGAATAGGCGGTACTACCCCAGGTACTTATACCGTGACAGTGACCCCTGCCAATGCACAGTTTGGAGTGACCTGCACAGGTACTCCGATCACCGGTGTCGTGACTATCCTGGCCCAGCCTGTGATAGACTCGGTCAATCCGGGATCCGTATCCTGCTACGGAGGCAATAATGATACGATCCGTATCTATGCACATACATCTAATGGCAATCTCTTCTATTCAATAGATAATGGATTGACCTTCCCTGGCAGCACTGGTGTATTTGCCAATCAGGTGGCAGGTGCATATAACCTGCAGGTGCGCGATGATAGTGCTTGTACTACATCTTATACTGGCAATCCGGCCATAGTCACACAGCCATCTCCTATCCTCATCACTATTGCGTCTTACAGCAATGTGAGATGCAGCGGAGACTCTACAGGATTTATCAATATCTCTGTCTCTGGTGGTACGCCACCGTATAGCTTTGCCTGGAATAATGGCGCTATCACACAAAATATAATAGACCTGGGCGCTGGTTCATACACTGTGACAGTGACCGATGCCAATGCCTGCCAGCAAACGCTGACACAGGTGATTACGTCGCCAACACTCATCACCGCCACCGCTACTGGTACAAATATCAGCTGCTATGGAGCTAATGACGGTACTGCATCCGTCACCGCCAGTGGTGGTGTAGGTACACTCTCCTACACATGGTCTAATGGTAGTACATCACCATCTCTCACCGGCCTCGCTGCTGCACTGTACTCTGTCAGCGTAGAGGACGGCAATGGCTGCCAGGTGGTCCGTGCATATACCGTGACCGAGCCAGCTCCGCTGAACCTCTCCCTGAGCAGCACTAACGTGACCTGCTATGGTAGTGGCAATGGTGGTGCTACGGCTAATGTGACTGGCGGTACAGGCGCTTATACATATACATGGTCACCTGCTGTGAGCGCTGGTCCTACAGTGACCAATGCAGCTCCGGGCACATATATACTCACAGTGACCGACGCCAATAACTGTAGCGCCGTAGATAGTGCAGTGATCACCCAGCCACTCTCTGGTCTGTCTGTATCATCTATCGTCACTCCGGTACGCTGTATAGGCGAGGCCAATGGCGCTATACAGCTGCTACCTAGCGGTGGTGTAGGAGGCTATACCTATGCATGGTCTGGTGGTCAGTCGCTTCAGATCATTAGCGGTCTGCCTGCGGGTATCTACACAGCCACGGTCACAGATGGCAATGGCTGCCAGGTGATCGTATCAGATACACTCACCGATCCTACTGCTATCACCTCCAGCGTGACTGGTAC
Organism: uncultured Chitinophagaceae bacterium; assembly: GCA_964571705.1. Taxonomy (GTDB): domain Bacteria; phylum Bacteroidota; class Bacteroidia; order Chitinophagales; family LD1; genus UBA1941. The sequence goes on along the minus strand of CAZNDJ010000052.1, from coordinate 13,027 downwards.
CAGCGCGAGCTGCGTAGGCGCAGGTGGTGGCTCTGCTACACTCACTGTGAGTGGTGGCGCGGCTCCTTACACATTCCTATGGTCTGATCTGGAGACCACTCAGAATATCAGTAATCTCAGTGGTGGCGTATATCGTGTGATCATTACAGATGCCAATGGTTGCCAGCATAGCGATAGTGTTGTGATCACACAACCCCAGGCACTCGTAGCCACATTCAGTGTGAGCAATGCTACCTGCAATGGTGCCGCTAACGGATCAGTCACTGTCAATGTAACCGGTGGTACCGGTGCAGGTACATACACATATGCATGGACACCATCGGGCAGCGTGACTAATAGTGTGTCTCCTGCATCTCCGGGCATCTATGTGGTGACTATCACAGATGGCAATGGCTGTACGCTGGTAGATAGTACTACTGTATCTCAGCCGCAGGCACTGTCTGCTATTGTTTCAGTTAATAACGTTAAATGCTTTGGTGATACTACGGGTTCCGCTACGGTCAGCGTATTTGGCGGTACTGGTGCTTATACCTACACATGGTCACCCAATGTAAGCACAAGCGCTACTGCGCTTAATCTCGATAGCGGTGTTTATTATGTCACTGTCACAGATGCCAATGGCTGCTCACTGCAGGATAGTGCTATAGTATCACAGCCTACGTCTCCTATCATCATCACTTCTGTGGTGCATAATGTCACATGTAATGGTGGCCATGATGGGTCGATCCTCGTAGTAGCCAGTGGCGGTACGGGCTCGTACACCTACCACTGGTCTACAGGAGACTCTATACAGTACATTACAAACCTCTCCGGCAGCCTGCTCTCCAGTAGTACACTATACCGTATCACTGTGACGGATGCTAATGGCTGCGAGGCTAGTGCTATAGATACACTCAGGAGCCCATTGCCTATTATTACGGCTATCACTCCGGTCAATGTAACCTGCGCCGGTGCAAGCAACGGCTCAGCCACACTTACGGTGAGCGGCGGCCGGGCGCCATATACCTTCTTCTGGTCCAATGCTACTGTAAATCAGAATCTGAGTAACGTGGGTGGTGGAGACTATACAGTCATCATCACCGACTCGCTGGGATGCAGGGCGGTAGACTCTGTGACTATCACTGAGCCACAGCCGCTTGTACTTTCTATTGTTTCTACTAATGTTACCTGCTTCGGTGCCAATGACGGCACGATCACTGCTACAGTGACAGGTGGTACTGGAGGCTACACTTATACCTGGTCACCGGCAGTGAGCACTACTGGATCTGTGACCAACGCAGCACCAGGCACATATGATCTCACCGTGACCGATGGCAATAGCTGTACAGTCACTGCTTCTGTCACCATTACCCAGCCTGCGTCTGCTGTATCTCTCAGCACCAGCGTGACAGATATTACCTGTCATGATGCCAATGACGGCACTATCACCACTCAGGTGAGCGGTGGCTTCGGTGCATATACATATGCGTGGACCGGTACTCCGGCTACCACGCCATCTGTCAGCGGCCTTGCCGCAGGCACATACACTGTGACTGTGACCGATGGTACCGGCTGTACTGCTACTGGCACCGGCACTATTACTAATCCTGCCGATATCACATCTACTACTAGCGGTACTAACTTGCTCTGCGCTGGTGCGGCCAACGGTATAGCTTCGGTCACTACTGTAGCTGGTGGTACTGCCCCATACTCTTACCTCTGGTCAAACTTTGCTGCTACGCAAAGCATAAGTGGTCTCAGCGGTGGCCTGTATCGCGTTGTAATCACAGATGCTCACGGCTGCCAGCACAGGGATAGCGTATTCGTGACGGAGCCTCAGCCGCTGTCACTGTCCCTCACTTTCACCAGCCCGGGCTGCGCAGGCGGCTCTAATGGTACTATCAGCGCTGCTGTATCAGGAGGTACTGTTACATACACCTATACATGGTCTCCTGCTGTGAGCTCCGGCCCTACAGTGAGCAACGTAGGCGCTGGTACATACCACCTGACTGTGACCGATGCCAATGGCTGCTCCATCTCTGATAGTGTAGTGATACCTCAGCCTGCTGCGGTACTCACTGCCAGCGTGCTGGTCTCAGACATGACCTGCCACGATGCTGACAATGGTTCTATCACCACACTGGTGAGCGGCGGCTCTGGTTCATATACATATGCATGGACTGGCACTGCGGCTACTACAGCTGCTATCAGCGGCCTTTCAGCTGGTACATATACTGTGACTGTGACAGACGTAGGAGGCTGTACAGCTACAGCTACCGGCACTATCACAAATCCATCTGCTATCACATCTACCATATCAGGTCTAAACGTGACATGCGCAGGTGCCGCGAATGGTACTGCAGCAGTGAATACTATATCTGGTGGTACAGGCACTTACTCTTACCTCTGGTCAAACTTTGCTGCTACGCAGAGCATCAGTGGCCTCAGTGGTGGCCTCTATCGTGTCATCATCACAGATGCCAATGGCTGCCAGCACAGGGATAGCGTCACTATCACTGAGCCACAGCCACTGGTAGCTGCACTCAGTGTGACCCAGATCACTTGCAATGGTCAGAACAACGGCTCTATCACAGTATCCACCACGGGTGGTACAGGTACTGTGACCTACGTATGGACACCAGGCGGCCAGACCACACCTACTATATCTAGTCTCTCTGCAGGCACATACAGTGTAGTAGCTACCGATGCTAATGGCTGTACAGCCACTACCGCGGCCACCATAGTCAATCCGGGCCTCCTCACATCTGTGAGCGTAGTGACCAATCCTACTTGTAATACAGGTACGGGCACTGTGAGCCTGGTAGTGAATGGTGGCACTCAGCCATATTCATACGCCTGGTCGGGAGCGCTCGCTGGCGCAGGTCAGTCTGCTACTAATGTGGCTCCGGGCAACTATAATGTGACTATCACAGATGCTCATGGCTGTACAGTAGTAGATTCTGCCAGAGTACTGGCACCAGCTCCGATATATATCAGCGGCATCATTTCCAATGTCAGCTGCCACGGCAATGCTGACGGTTCGGTCATCACGACGGTATATGGTGGTACACAGCCATACGCCTACCAGTGGCACTTTGATAGTCTCGCTGGTGCGCCAGGCCCTATCACAAAGGACTGGCTGCAGCTCTCAGGTGGCGAGTACTACCTGGCTGTGAGCGATGCAAATAACTGCTCCGCTTCATTCCATGCTACGATACGTGAGGCTGACTCTCTGAAACTGAACCTTACTGCCGTAAATGTGACATGCTTCGGCCTGAGCAATGGCACCCTGTACGCATCTCCGGTAGGTGGTACTACACCGTATCATTTCCTTTGGAATAACTTTGTGACTGACTCTGTACAGTCCGGAGTACCAGCGGGCAATTACGGTGTCGTAGTCACTGACTCTAATGGCTGCCAGCAGACGAAGACTATCAATGTCAGCCAGCCAGCTGCACTTGTATCACACATTACATCTACCAATCCGGCTTGCAACGGCCAGTCCAACGGCACAGCTACTGTAGCTGTGAGTGGAGGCTCTGGTACCGGCACATACACTTATGCATGGAGTACTACACCGGCGCAAAATACAGCTACGGCTACCGCCCTCTCTGCAGGTGCATACTACGTGACCGTCACAGACGGCAATGGCTGCTCGCTCACAGATAGCACTGCACTCACAGCACCTCAGGCACTGGCTGTCAATACGGCGATCAGTAACCCTACCTGCGCAGATGGTAGCAATGGTTTCGTATCTCTGGATGTGCGTCAGGGGACAGCGCCATATACCTATAGCTGGAGTACATCACCTGCACAGACGGGCAATGTAGCTTCAGGCCTCACTGCAGGCACTTATGTAGCCACTATCACTGACGCCGCGGGCTGCCAGCTGCTCGATACTGCAGTGGTCGTAGCTCCTGCTCCGATCACTATCAGCCTCACAGGCATAGGTAGTTCTACTTGTCTCAACTCTGCAGATGGTTTTGTAGTAGTCAGTGTATCAGGTGGCCTTGCACCATATATCTATCAGGTAGGCACGGTGACCCAGAGCTCAGATACCTTCCGCAATCTGACTCCGGGTACATATAATCTCTCTGTGAGGGATGCCAACACCTGCGAGGCTACTACCAACTGGACCATCACACCGTCCAGCAGTTTCTCGGTAGACCTCACGGTAGATCATGACGTGATCCTGGCTGGTGAAACTATCCAACTCGCTGCCACGCCTACATCTGATACTACAGTGACTGGCTACAATTGGACCACCCAGGATTCATCTCTGAATTTCAGTGCATGTGGCAATGCTGCAAACTGCCCTAATCCTACCGCTGTACCACAGGCTAGCTACACTTACATTGTAGAGGCTGTCAATGCACGTGGTTGTGTAGCTTACGATACTGTACGCGTCACAGTGAGCAACCAGCCATCAGCCTTCATGCCTTCTGCCTTTACTCCTAACGGTGACGGCAACAATGACCGCTTCCAGATGGATATCCTCGGTGCGAAGGATATGCACGTTCAGGTGTGGGATCGCTGGGGTGAGAAGGTATATGACAATCCTGCACAGAAGAATGGTGTAGACCAATCATCCAGCGAAGGATGGGATGGCACGTTCCGCGGCAAGAAGGTTGAATTTGGTACGTTCATATATCAGCTCGATGTCAACTATCTGAATGGACAGGCCAAAACGATCTCTGGTACTATCACAGTGATGCCTTAGTACTGATCAGCCAATATTTAAAAGCCCTCATGGTCTCCATGAGGGCTTTTAATTTTGATCAGGTGTAGTCATCATCTGCCTTTTTCTACTTTCTCTACTATCTGTGCGATGAATGGAGACACTTTGATCAGCCAGATCATAATATTGTTCAGTGCATGGATAGGGAAGGGAAATCTGCGTTTGAAGTCTACGAACAGGACGACCCGGATTTCATCACTGTTATTCCACGCCTCATGCACCACTGTATCATCAAATATGAGGCTGCGTCCCTGCTGCCAGTGATATACTAGCTCTCCTATGCGTATACCGCAGCTATCGGCTGGCGTAGGTATGCGTAGCGCCAGATGATAGCGTAGTACACCCTTGTACGGGCCGCGATGCGGCGCTATGGCTGTATGAGGCTCTATGATGGAGAAAAATGCCGTGACCATACCTGGTATTTTTTGCAGCACGCTATCTGTATCCGGGCATTGAGAGAGATTTTTTTCAAAGCGGGCGCCATAGGCATAGAGCATATATGTCTTCCACCGTCGCTCACCAGTCACCAGTCTCCGCTGTTCCGCTGATAGGTCATCGAAGTTTGGAATAGTATCATACGCGGCCAGGATGGTATTCAGTTCGGCAGATATAGCATCAAAGTTACGCTCCACCTCTTTGGTCCATGGATACTGGCGTGTATTCATCACCGCTCCTTTCTCCGGGCCGAAGAGGCTCAGTACCTTCTCTATACCAAAGATCACCCGCTGCCCGGTAGCTGATATGATCTTGTATAAAGTAGAATCCTGCTGCATGGATAGATTGTACGGTAGTCATTTCAAATTTATTAATACTTTTATTCGGAAAGCACTAATCGATATCATGACCACCATATATAGCCATCTACGGTCCTTGAGCACAGCGGTATCTGTGGCATTTCTTCTGATAGCAGGTATGTCTTCTTGTACCAAGCACTATGCTACTGCTACTACGGCTGCTGCCCCTGCTGCAGCCACCAGCCCTGTAGCAGAGAAGAAGGCAGAGCCCGTGGCCACTACGCCACTCACCGTGGATACCACTACCGGACCATCTCTGCATGATAGCCTCGTGGGTACCTGGCGCCTGCGCACAGTAGAGCTGGACAATGCGGTCACGACACTCAGCTCCTATGGCACCCAGGCCGAGCGTGACCAGATGGTAGAGAAGCAAAAGCAGTTTCAGGATGCGCTGAAGGGACTCGTAGCTACATTTGCTGCAGATGGTACCTATACCTCAGGATATGCAGGAAACAAGGATGCCGGTACATGGCGCGTGACCCGCCGCCGCGGCCTGGATACTATCAGCAAGACAGATGGCAATTCATCATCCTATCAGGTGCAGTCTGTCACAGCCTCTACACTCGTCGTCCTGCTCGATGCCAGTGATGTGAAGCTGGTGCTCACATTGGATAGGCAGTGACCATCAGCACGGGCGTGAGCCGCAGTTTTATTCAGATTTATTGATACTTTTATCCGTATGATAGAGTTTTCTGCACGGGAGAGCGAGTTGTTTGGAGTCCGTTTTGGCAGGGCTACTATCACGTCAGACTTTCGGGACTGGGAGCAGGTCAGGAGGCTCAGTACAGAGATGCAGCTGGACTATCTTCGCTTGAAGATCGTAAACCCCGATGATAGCTTCCTGGATCATTTCAATAGCATAAACTGGCACGCCGACCTCATGGGCGTGATACGTCTATACAAGATCGTAGCCAAAGAAGCGCATGCCACATACGAAGCACCTGTCGCTACATTCAAAAGGGCTACAGAGGCTGACAAACAATTGCTGAAAGACCTCCTGATACAGACTTATACAGAGGTGCCTTTCGGTTTCTTTCAGTATAAAGCGCTGCTGGAGAAGTTTCCCCATCAAAAACAACTGGAGAATATAGGCACGTACATATCAGATAATTTCTGCGGCCAGCACAAGGACCGGGAGGCCTATATCGGCTATGTGAATGGCAAAGCGATCGAGTGCTTTGCTTCAGATTTTACCGATGGTAGCACGGCTGTCACACTCTACGCTGGTATCCTCACGGAGCATAGGGACAATGATCTGTTCAAGGACATGATCCGTTTTTTCAAACAGCTGTGCTGGCAGAAGGGAATGAAAAAATCTATCTGCGGTGCCCGCCTGGAGAATCTCTCCAGCCAGTATGCCATGGAGCGCGAGGGCTCAGTCTCCTACGGTACTGAGTGGGTGTACATGATCAGCTTTGACAAATAGCAGCAGTGAAGGATCTCAAAGATATACTCGTACTCAGTGGGCTGCGTGCCCGCATCCTGCTGATCGTGGTCTGCCTGGTCTGCTATGCCGGCTCCCTGCGCAATGACTATGCTCTGGATGATGACTTTGCTTTTTATGCTAATCAGTATGTACAGAAGGGCTTTAGCGGCATACCGGATATTCTCACGCATCCCTACTATACCAGTAGCACCCTCACATTTGATTACCGCCCTGTAGCATCTGTTACCTTTGCGGTAGAGAAGGAGATCTTTGGCAATAACCCCCACATCAGCCATGGTATCAACCTCTCGCTATATATCATAGCAGTGCTACTATTGCTTGGTGCACTCACAGAGGTGGTAGGCCTCGGGCTTGTGCCGGCCTTTATCACAGCGTTGATCTTTGCGGTGCATCCCGCGCATACCGAGGTCGTAGCTTCTATCAAAAATCGGGAGGAGCTCCTCAGCTTTATATTCTGCATGCTCGCTTTCTTCACCGTGCACAGGTTTTTTGATCAGAAGAAACTCGCCGGCTGGCTGCTGTATGGCATGCTTACTATCGCCTGCCTGCTGTTATCGTTTGCTTCCAAGCTTACCAGCATACCAGTTATCGTCATCTTTGCGGCTATGCTCTACATGCAGGGGCGCTACCGCTCTGCGCGACAGTTCTATCCTCTGTTTGCTGCCATCGCTCTGGTCTCTCTCAGCTATCTGGTGGTCATACTTCGCATGTCAAACCGCCCGGTATATGACCTCGAGAATCCACTCGTCAGCTATCCGGGAGATATCTCTGCCAAGATCGGCACTACAGCTATGGCGCTGCTGTTTTATTTCCGCTTCATGTGGGTGCCGCACCCGTTCTCATTCTTCTATGGTTACAATACGATACCGGTAGTGCATCTGGGAGATCCTGTGGCCATGCTGTCTATCATGCTGCACCTCGGGCTGTTTATATACGGCATCATTTTATTTTTCAGAAAGAACCTCACGGGGCTTTTCATACTGTCTTACTTCTTTGCGATCGCGCTGTATAGCAATATCCTGATCCCATACACAGGCATCGTCTCTGAGCGGGCGCTATTCTTCCCGGGGCTTTGGTTTATCGGTGCTATGGTGCATTGGTGCTACGAAAGGCTATCTGGCAAAGCGGTGTCTGCGATACTGCGAAATGGTGCACTAGCGCTACTGGCTATTGTCATCACGGCCTATGGTGTACTCGATATGGATCGTGTGGCGCAGTGGCATGACACGCTCACTCTCATGAGCAGCGATATACCGCACCTGGACAACTCGACGCTAGCCAATTATTTCTACGGCTGCGTGCTGAAAAACAATGCCGAGGCCCAGACCGATACTGCCGGCTACAGGCGCTACATGGGCGTATCCAAGGAGGCTTTCTACCGTGTCAATACGCTCAGCCCTACTTATCCATACGGCTACTTCCGCCTGGGCCTGATCTACCGCTACGATGAGTACAACGGTGACTCAGCCTTTTACTATTTCAATAAGGCCTACGAGTACAATAAGGAGCAGACTGATATCCGCTATCAGTATGGCCGGACACAGTATGAGTTTGGAGATATGCATCGGGCGGCAGATATTTTTGCCACATTGTACAAGGATCTGCCTACAGACACTTTTACCGTATTCTACCACGCATTGCTCCAGCTGAAGCTGCACAATATGCAGGAAGGCAAGCGCGCCGCAGAGGAGTTTATGCGCATGGCGCCGGGGTACTACCAGTCACATTTCAATATGGGCATCTATTATGAGCTATCAGGTGACGCAGACAATGCTGCCCGCGAGTACCAGCGCTCCGTAGACCTGGGCTGTACCGATCAGCTGGTTTACAACTATCTGATAGACTATTACAGCACTCACGGTCGTGAGCAGGACGCTGACCGCTACCGCCGCCTGCGGCAATAAAGATGCGCTGCATTACGTTGCTCATGTATGTCTCATATTTCACTTAGTTTAGTCCGGTGAAGCTGTCCATCATCATGCCTGTATACAATGAGTCTGCCACGATCCGCGAGATAGTGGCCAGGGTCATGGCTGTAGCGCTGGATATAGAGCTCGTCATAGTAGATGATGCCTCTACAGATGCTACTGGTACCATACTGGATCAGGAGATAGCTGCACGCTATCCATCCGTAAAAATACTACATCATTCCGCTAATCGCGGCAAGGCTGCTGCTATCCGCACAGCTATACCACACACTACAGGAGACATCATCACCATACAGGATGGCGACCTGGAGACTGAGCCGCAGGATCTGGTGCACCTCACTGCGCCTATACGCGAGGGTAGGGCAGAGGTAGTGTACGGCTCGCGCTATCTCGCGCCAAAGGAGCAGCATCTATACCGCACCTATCAGCTCGGCGGCCGCATCCTCTCCTGGACTGCAAATCTGCTCTACGGCCAGCACATCACAGATGAGCCTGCGTGCTACAAAGTATTCCGCGCTGAGATACTCAAAAGTATAAAGCTGGAGTACGACCGCTTTGAGTTTTGCCCCGAGGTCACTGCCAAGGTCTCCAAGATGGGCTACAAGATACAGGAGCTGCCTATGCATTACTATCCGCGAGGCTTTGCCGAAGGCAAGAAGCTGCACTGGATAGATGGGCTAAAGGCGATATGGGTGCTGCTGAAATACAGGTTTACTGACTGATGTAGAAAAGTGTGTTTTGAGACTAGTAAATAATTGTCAATTTTGATCGGAATGGCAGAGGCACAAAAAAATAAACCTTTCACAGATACACAGGTCCTGCGCAGGAACCTGCTGGTAGCCTTTGTGCTGGTCATAGTGCTTGTAGCATTGTATGCCACCATACCGGGTTACAATTTTGCCGTCAAGGATGTGGCAGTGCGCAATAAAGAGCTGATGGATCACATCGAGACCCGCCGGCTCAATGCCAACCTGCCTGAGCTCACCCTCCAGCAGAAGCGCCTCTTCAAGATCGAAAGCTACTGGTATATAGATTATCTCCGTGAGAGCACTCCGAGTGATGCAGTGATACTGCTGCCGCCTCACGCTGCTATACCTGACACCTCAGAGTTCAATCTGGTCTACAGCTCCGAGTGGATGGAGTATTTCCTCTTCCCCCGCCTCTGCGTATCAGAGGATGAAAAGGTGACAAAGCCAGAGCTGTATGCCAAGGCCAACTACGTAGCCATTGTCCGTGGCTGGGGCTATGACAAGCTGAAATATGAACCATCTAAAAAAGAAAGTGAAGCTGTCCTGCCTATCGAAAAACCTAAAGCAGACTCGACAGCTGCCAATACCGCACTGAAACCACAGCTGCTAAACGATCCATCTTTCAAACCTAAAACCAATACGCAGGAGTAATGTTGCTATTCGTAGGCATATTGATGGTGTACCTGATAGGAGCGGGCATACTGACGCGCATCAGCCAGGCCTGGAGCTGGAAGGAACTCATCGCTTCGTCCTTCCTCATCGGTATCGCAGCAGAGACTTTCTTCATGTTTGTGTTTGACCTGATCGGATTTCCATTCTCTTATTATGCGCTTTTCTTTGCCGGTTTCGCAGTTATCGTTTTCTGCTACGATAGCATGTATAGCTACTGGCAGGCCAAACGAAAAGACATCAACCTCGGCTCCTGGTCGCTCAAGACGGCCAACTACCCAGCGGTGATCCTCGGCCTCGCTATTTTCTATATGCTCTCCCTCATCACTGAGAAAAATCTCTTCTGGCCCACTACAGAGCATGATGCCATCGGCTCCTTTGACAAGCTGGGCATCGTCATGGCACTCGAGGGCCGGATCAAGATCAGCCTGTTCCAATGGGGCCTGGAGGGTGCGGGTGGTGTTTATCCTCCGCTCTTTCATGGGGGCATAGCCTACATGTATCTCTACGGAGCTGCTCAGCCTAAGATCATCACCACACTATATTTCATCTCCCTGCTACTGGGCTTTTACGGCATCCTCAGTAGGTATGTCAGCACCATCACTGCGCTCTTTTTTACGCTCCTGCTGGAGATGGTGCCGGAGATGTTTAGCCACGCGGCCTTGCTGCTAGGCAATCTGCCCACTACAGCTTATGTCGGGCTCGCATCCCTCACGCTATTCGTCTGGCTGCAGACCAAGGAGCAGCGCTACTTTATCCTGAGCTGTATCCTCACCGGCCTCAGCCTCTGGATACGAAATGACACCATCGGCTTTGCCCTCGCAGGCACCCTGGTCATAGCTCTATATGCCCAGACCACAGACAAGTGGAAGAAAGCTGCTATCTACTTCGGATCAGGTATCCTGCCTTTCATCATCTGGACGCTATACCTGAAGCTGAAGATACATAGCACCCAGGGTGGCCGTTTTGTAGACCACTTTGGCTTTGACACCGCTAAGATGAAGCTCATGCTCGGCTATGTGCTCAGCTACTTCAGCTGGGTGCAGGTAGGCAATATGCCACCGGGCATACAGCTCTACGGGCTATCATTCCTGCTCGTATTTCTGATCATAGCCATGAATGCAAAGAACCTGACCAAGGACAAGCCGTATATTCTGGTATTCTTCCTGGCTTCGTTTGCCGTGTACTTCGGTATCTTCTATCTGCTGGACGAGCAGAAGCAAAACGCTCCTATGTCCAGCCTCATGGAGAGCTCCTTCAAGCGGGGCATGTTCTGCTTTATCCCCGCGCTATTCTACTATGCTGCCACCTCTCAGGTCATGCAGCGCTTCTCTGCCTGGCTGGAGACTTTCCGAAGGGGTACTACAGCTTAAAGCCACCAACGTAGAGACGCAATATTTTGCGTTTTCACAGATCTGCAAAGGTCCCCATCTTAGGCAGGCAATATTTTGTGCCTTCAAAGATCCGTAAAGCCCCCATCATAGGCAGGCAATTATTTTGCGTCTTCACGCATGCGAAAACTCCATGTCCTGCCGCATTAGCTACCTCTGCACCATATACATTTTGCGTTTCCGCGCTTTTGCGGTTGAGCACTACCCAAAACAGAAAACCCGCTCAGGGAGCGGGTTTCAATATGATTAAGGGTTAAACCTTAGATTAGTCGATATTCTTGCCTGTCTTCTTAGACACGCGTACAGTAGTACCCTTTACGTCCTTGCGGCCTACGCGGGTAGGAGCGCCGTCAGAGAGCAGGGCCACGTTTGATACGTGTACACCACCTTCAGTCTTGATGATACCGCCCTGAGGGTTTTGAGATGTAGGCTTGCTGTGCTTTGTCTTCACATTCACACCTTCTACTATTACGCGGCTTTTCTCACGCAGTATCTCTGTGACACGGCCTTTCTTGCCTTTGTCTTCGCCTGCGATCACTACCACAGTATCACCTTTCTTTATATTCCACTTCATTTTGGTATCGTTTATTGCTTTTATTTATTGGGATTGTCTGATTACAGTACCTCAGGTGCCAGTGACACGATCTTCATGAAAGACTTGTCACGCAGCTCACGTGCTACTGGTCCGAAGATACGAGTACCGCGTGGTTCGTCCTGGTTGTTCAGGAGTACTACCGCGTTGTCGTCAAAACGGATGTAAGATCCGTCTTTCCTGCGGATAGCCTTCTTGGTACGTACTACTACAGCCTTAGACACTGTTCCTTTCTTAGCGCCACCGGTCGGGAGAGCCTTCTTGATAGATACGACTACCTTGTCACCTATGCCGGCATACCTCCTGCCTGATCCTCCGAGTACACGGATCACGAGTACTTCCCTCGCACCGCTATTGTCAGCTACATTTGCCCTTGATTCTTGCTGTAACATTTCTTCTGTTTATAGTTTTGTCTTATCCTATTACTTAGCTTGTATTTGTATCTGTCCCGATACTCAATACAGGCTACTCAATACTAAAAATTACTTAGCCCTTTCTACTACTTCTACCAGCCTCCAGCGCTTGCTCTTGCTGAGAGGGCGGGTCTCCATGATACGTACAGTATCACCTGTCTTCGCGTTGTTAGTTTCATCATGAGCCTTGTACGTCTTGGTACGCTTCATGAATTTGCCATAGATAGGGTGCATCACCTTAGTGACTTCAGATACAGTGATGGTTTTTTCCATCTTGTCGCTGACTACTACGCCTACACGCTCTTTCCTGAGATTTCTTTCCATTTT
>CAZNDJ010000051.1:0-23530 GCA_964571705.1 uncultured Chitinophagaceae bacterium | reverse complement strand
AAAAGCCTTTCAACCTGGAGGGCCTGGTAGGCATGGTACAGGCTAAGGTCACACCTCAGCTCAGTATAGGCTACTCGTATCAGTATAGCATCAGCAAGCTGAGGAGCTATGAGACCGGTACTCATGAGATCATGATCGGCTACGAATTCTGGTATAACAAAAAGCGTTTCGTTACCCCACGTTTTGTGAAGTACTTCTAAACCAAACAAAAAAGATCTAACCCTGACTCTTAAATAAAAGCACTATGAGGTTAAAATTTATACCGGTCCTCGCGATAGCCCTGCTGCTCGCCCCATTTGCCCAGGCTCAAAAGGCCTACATCAGCATGGGTGATGCATATTTCAAGCAGTTTGACTTTAAGATGGCTATCAAGTCATATGCCCGTGCGATCAAAAAGGATAGCAACAATACACACGTCCTGCAGAATATAGCAGACAGCTACAGGCTGATGAATGACTGGAAGAGCGCTGAGCCATGGTATGCCAAACTGGCCAATAACTCTAATGTGCCGATGAACATCATGTACTATGCAGAGGCGCTGAGATCTAATGAGAAATACTCGGAGGCCAAGGTGCAATACAAAAAGTACATGACCCTCGTACCTAGTGATATGAGTGTGAAAGATCGTCTCGCGGGCCTGGACAAGATAGCTGACCTCACAAAAGATCGCGGTATCTATACCATAGAGGACCTGGAGCTCAACTCACCTCTATCTGATTTCGGCCCTTCTTTCTATACTAATGGAGAAATATTCTTCGCATCAAACAGGCAGCCTGCCGGCAAAGTAAGAGTAACAGACAACTGGACAGGTGCCAGCTTCCTGCAGGTATTTGAGGCAAAGCCAGATGCAAATGGCAACCTGACCTCAGCCGAAATGATGAAAGGCCGTACTATCAATGGTAAGTACCATGAAGGTCCTGTGGCCTATAACGAGAAACTGCAAGAGCTCTATGTGACCCGTAGCAACTATAAAAAAGCTAAGGCTTTCACGAGCAGTGACAAGACTGTGAAACTGAAACTCTATCGCATGGTGTATCTGCCTAATGAAAACAGGTGGGGTGACCAGCTGATCGAAGCTGTACCATTCAATGATCGTGAGTATTCTGTAGGCCATGCGGCGCTTTCTCCTGATGGGCAGACGCTCTACTTTAGCAGTGACAAGCCAGGTGGATACGGTGGCGTGGATCTCTACAAATCAAAGCGCGATCAATCCGGCAACTGGGCGGCTCCGACTAACCTGGGACCAAAGATCAATACATCCGGCGATGAAATGTTCCCGTTCATGTCTAATGATAGCGTACTCTATTTCGCATCAAACGGACACATCAGTCTCGGTGGTTTGGATGTTTTCTCTGCAAATCCGACTAATACCAAAGAAGGCTGGACTACTCCGGAAAACCTCGGAGCACCTATCAACTCGCACTCCGATGACTTTGGCTATATCATAGATAAGGATAACAAGATCGGCTACTTCACCTCAAACCGTGATGGTGGCAAGGGAGATGACGATATCTATAAGTTTATCAAGAAGGGCGTCAATATCTGCGGCCTGGTATATGATGCCAAGACCAATGATCCTATAGAAGGGGCCAAAGTAGTAATGTATGAGGTGAAAGATGAGCGTGGCAATAAGATGACCAATAAGGATGGCAACTTCTGCTTCTCGGCTACGCCAAAGAGGATATATAAATTCGTAGCTACAAAGGCTGGGTACCTGCCAAACGAGGTGACTGTAGAGACTGATGATAAGAATGCTACTGTCAAAATACCTCTCGTGAAGGAAGGCGGCATCAACCTGGAGGTACTGGTACTGGACAAGAAGACACGTGAGCCTATCGACCTGGCTACTGTAAAGCTGATCAATACCGCTACCAATAAAGAAGAGAAGCAGCAGACAAATCCTGATGGCAAGGTATTCTACAGCCTGGAGCCTAACGCTACCTACCGTATAGAAGGGTCTAAGGATCTGCCAGAGCCAGACCTGAAATACCTCACAGTATCTACTACTACCTCTACCGTAGGCAAAACGCCACCTGCCACGCTCTATGTGACACTGGAGCTGGAAAAGGTAAGGAAGGGCGTAGCGATCAAGATCGAGAATATCTACTATGATCTCGACAAGTGGTTTATCCGTCCGGATGCTGCCAAGGAGCTGGATAAGCTCGTGAAAGTGCTCCAGGATAACCCTACTATGGAGATCGAGCTCAGCTCACACACAGACTGCCGCGCTACTATCAAGTATAATGCGACACTCTCTGCCAAGCGTGCCGAATCTGCTGTGCAGTACATCGGCTCACGTGGTGTGTCTCTGAGCAGGATGGTAGCGGCCGGCTACGGCGAGAGCCGCCTGGTCAATAAGTGCGCATGCGAGGGTACCAACATTGTCCCTTGTACAGAGGAGCAGCACCAGGAGAACAGGCGTACAGAGTTTAAGATCCTGAAATTCTAATACATTAAATATCATGTTAAGAAAGGGGCTGTAACGGCCCCTTTTTTCATGCTATTTTGTCTCGTTTCGTTATTTTTGGATGATGTTCCAACGGGTACTTTTTTTATTCTGCTGTGTTGTGATATGTGCAGCTAGCGCTTTTGCGACCAATACTGATACCCGTAGCGATTCCATAGATATCACTCATATAGACCTGAAAGTGGACGTATCCCACTTTACTCAAAAAGTACTGTATGGCGAGGCTACCATATCCTATCAGGCGCGGGTGAATGGAGTGAATTACATCAGGCTAGACTTGTTGGGCCTTACTGTTGATTCGGTCAGGCGTGGCGCTACGGCACTGTCTTATTCTTATAATGATTCTGTCATCACTATTGCCTTGTCGACTGTTTTTTCATCGGGCCAGCGTGATAGCGTTACCCTTTTCTACCATGGCACGCCGGTACAGCCACCGGGTGATTTTGGTGGCTTCTATTGGGATAATACTTATGCCTTCAATATCGGTGTCAGCTTTCTGGCGGAGCCGCACAATTTTGGTAAGGTCTGGTTCCCTTGTTTTGACAATTTTGTAGAGCGCAGCACTTATCACTTTGCCATTACTACGGATTCTACCCGCAGTGCATACTGCAATGGATATGCCGATAGCACTGTGGTCAACGGAGACCATACCCGTACCTGGTACTGGAGTATGCCGGATGATATACCATCCTATCTTGCATCTATGAGCGTAGCTGATTATGCAGTGGTGCATGACAGCTATGCAGCTATCAATGGCAACCTGCCCATATGGCTGGTGGCCCGGCCCGGAGATACCACCAGCCTCAAGAATTCATTCCTGCATCTCAAGCAGGCACTTTCTATTTTTGAGGATCGCTTTGGACCTTATGAGTGGAACCGCATAGGTTATTGTGTAGTCCCTTTCACAGCCGGGGCTATGGAGCACGCTACCAATATCTCCTATATGCGCGCCTGGGTCACAGGGACACTGCAGAATGAGGCAACAATGGCTCATGAACTATCACATCACTGGTTTGGTGATCTGGCTACCTGCGATAATGAAGGTGATATGTGGCTGAATGAGGGCTGGGCGAGCTACTGTGAAAGGATATTCTATGAAGGGCTTTATGGCAAGGATAAGTACAAGCTCGAGATCCGAAACAATCATGACAATGTGATACACCTGGCGCATGTAGAGGATAGTGCCTACTGGGCGCCGTCGCCTATGCCAGGCAAACTCACCTACAGCAACTATAGCGTCTATGAAAAAGGAGCAGATCGTACGCACACACTCCGCGGCTATATGGGGGACTCACTTTTCTTCGGTTGTGTCAAGGGCTACTTGCAGCAGTATAAGCGCAAGGATGTAAACAGCTATACACTGCGGGACTATCTGCGCACCTGTAGTGGACTGAATAGCATCGATGATTTTTTTGCCGACTGGATATTTGATGGCGGCTTTCCTGATTTCTCCATAGAGGAGAAGAGTATCGTGCCTAATGCTGGTGGCTATGATGTAGGTATCACTATCCGCCAGCGTGGCGACCATACTTCACATTTATTCAATAATGTACCAGTGGAAGTATCCTACTTTGACTCAGCCGGTCATCAGCTGGTACGCAGGGCAATAGTGTCCGGCGCCTGCACACAGTACTTTGTTGACTTACCTTTTGCTCCGGCATATATAGCGCTGGACTTTGATGAAAAGCTGAGTGATGCCGTCACAGATCAGTGGGTGAAAATGGCAGGGCTCAGCCATCCATATAGTCTGGGCGTAGCCCGTATGACCGTCAATCTGCAGCAGAGTACAGACTCCTCCCTGGTCAGAGTAGAGCACCACTGGGTAGCTCCTGATGCTTCTAAAAATACTATATCAGGGCTGCACCTGTCAGACTACCGCTACTGGGATGTGGATGGCCTTTGGGCTGATGATTTTATTGCATCAGGTACCATCTCGTATAATGGATCGACTACTACGGCGGGTTATCTGGACAATACTTTTATCACAAATAGTGAAGATAGCCTCGTAGTGATGTACAGGCCCGATGCGCAGAGTACCTGGCAGATCGAACCGGATGTAATATTTAATACTGGTGGCCTGACTGATAAAGTGGGAACAGTCACGATCAATACCCTGCACAAGGGGCAATATACACTGGCTATCTATGATGCAGGCAGGTCGGATACCACTCAGACAGCTGCGGGGTGCTATCCACTGGGAGTGTCGCATATGTCCCATCCTAGAGATTTCAAAGCCTACCCAAACCCTGTACATAGTGGCATACTCATCATCGAGACAAGCAAACCGGATACCTATGCAAGGTGTATCATGACTAATATGTTGGGGCAGATTGTTCTGGAGCAAAAGCTCGTCGCGGGCTTAGAAAAATTTGAAGTGAATACAGGTGGCATGCCTGCAGGCACCTATGAAGTCAGTCTGGTGGATAAGGACGGACAAAGGATTTCTAAAACGATACAAAAAGTAAACTGATAATGGAGAAAGTAGTAGTGCTGGGTGCCGGCACGATGGGTAATGGGATCGCACACGTATTTGCCATGAATGGATACAGCGTACAGCTGGTAGATGTAAAGCAGGAAGCTTTGGACAAAGCAATTGTCACTATCACAAAAAACCTGGACCGCATGGTAGCCAAGGGATCTATAGACGAGGCAAAGAAAGCAGACACACTCAGGAACCTGACCCCTCAGACAGACCTCGCTACTGCCTGTGCAGATGCAGCACTCGTGGTAGAAGCAGCTACTGAGAATATAGACCTGAAGCTCAAAATATTTCAGCAGATAGATGCAGCTGCGCCTGCGTCTGCGATACTCGCTACTAATACCAGCTCTATCTCTATCACACGTATCGCCTCCGTGACCAAACGCCCGGACAAGGTGATCGGTATGCACTTTATGAATCCCGTACCGGTCATGAAGCTGATAGAAGTGATACGCGGCTATGCTACCTCTGACGAAGTGACAAAGCAGATCATGGAGCTATCTGTCAAACTGGGCAAGATACCTACAGAGGTCAATGATTACCCCGGCTTCATAGCAAACAGGATACTGATGCCGATGATCAATGAGGCTATCTACTCTCTCTACGAAGGCGTAGCGGGAGTACAGGAGATAGACACCGTGATGAAGCTCGGTATGGCACATCCTATGGGCCCGCTGCAGCTGGCAGATTTCATCGGACTCGATGTATGTCTGGCCATCCTGCGCGTACTGCATGATGGTTTTGGCAATCCTAAGTATGCGCCATGTCCGCTGCTGGTCAATATGGTCACAGCCGGCTATCTCGGTGCCAAGAGCGGCGAAGGATTCTACAAGTACACTGCGGGCTCAAAGGATGCAGCAGTATCACCTATGTTTCTGAAGTGATATCTTACGTGCGGACTTTTGTCCGTGAGGTAGATATTCTTTATTTTTAGTAGCATAGCGTACGAACTTTTTACACAAGAGTCCGTATTGATATAATTGACACTCAATAACCACCAGACCAGAACCCGATGCAGAAATTGCTCATCATCATCCTATCGCTCTGCGCAGCCATAGGTGCGTCGGCTCAGACCAGGGACTTCCAGTATTTCAAATCACTGGGTACAGTACAATTTTACGAAAGGAACTATCTCGAAGCTGTCTTTAATCTCCAGCAGGCCTCCTCGCTCAAGCCTGATGATAAAGATGTAGCCAATATCCTCCGCATGAGTTATGATTCTATCGGCTCCAAGGAACTGGCCAATAAGATGCGGCTGAAGATCGAAAAGTTTGGCAGCAATGACCGTCGGCCTATGATACAGCCACCTACACTCGAGGAGTCGCCTAAGCCCCTGAAGCACGACAAATTCATAGAGCGTCCTCGCATGCGCCTGGCCAATGAAGCTGCTAATGAAATCCGCCAGCTGGGGGACTATTTCATGGATCGGGAGAGCTATGACTCTGCTGCAGCCTGCTATAAGAGCTACCTCTCTGCGCGCCCTGGTGATAGCTCTGTTTACTACTACATGGGTACAGCGCTCTACTACCTCAAAAGGTATGACGAAGCCATAGAAGCCTACGAAGCTGTGATAGCCAAAGAGCCGCGCCGTGCAGAGATATACAACTGGATAGGCGTGTGTGAGTTTCTGACCGGAAACTACCTGGCTGCCCGCGACAACTTCAAGCAGTGCATCAAGTTTGACAAGGACTATAACCTGGCTTATTTCAATCTCGGTAAGACTCAATACGAGCTGGAAGACTACAGTAGCGCTGCCAAAAATCTCGAGCATGCACTGGAGTCTATGCCAAAGGATAAAGACATAGTGCGGATGCTGGCAGATATCTACTACATGTCAGGCGAGTATGACAAGGCCAAGAAATTTTACGAACAGGTATATCAGGATAGCAAGAGCAATGAGCGCGTCAACTATCGCCTCGGTGATCTCTGCCTGCGTGCAGGGCAGTGGAATAATGCCATCACATACCTTGAGACATTTACGGCCAAAGCGCCTGACAATGCAGATGGCCTGCGCAAGCTCGGCATTGCGTATTACAATACGGAGAAGTACACCTTTGCCATAGATTGTTTTGAGAAGGCATCTAAGACCCTGTGGGATGACAAGGAAGTGATGCTCTACGTAGCCATCTCTGCCAATAAACTGGGCAACTACCAGAAGGCAATAGAGTTTGGAAACAGAGCAGTATCTCTGGACAGCCGCTATGGCCGCGCCTACTATCAGCTCTACCTGGCCTATAAGGGCACAGGCCAGCGCAAGCAGGCAAAGGATAATCTTGATAAGGCCAATGATATTGACAAGAACAATATCACCCTGATCCAGGAGTAGCTTACATCTTCTCCGGCACTTCTATACCGAGCAGCACCATCGCCTTTCTGATCGTATCTCCGGTCACTTTAGAGAGCAGGATGCGCAGGTCTTTCTCCTGCTGCGTAGGCGCCGTGAGTATAGGCACTTCATTGTAAAACTTATTGAAGAGCTTGGCGATATTATAGGCATAGTTGGCCACTTCTGCCGGGTCATACTTATCAGCGGCAGACTTCAGTACGTTAGGATATTCATACAGCTGCAGCATCAGCTCACGCTCTGTAGGCTGCAGGGCAGCATGTATATCGCCGGTATTGACATCGCTCGCATACTTGCGTATGATAGACCTGATACGCGCATGCGAGTACTGGATAAACGGCCCCGTATGCCCGTGAAAGTCTATCGACTCTTCCGTATTAAAGATCATCTTCTTGTACGGATTCACCCGCAGAATAAAGTACTTCAACGCGCCGAGGCCGATAGTTTTGTAGAGCGCCTTCGCTTCAGCTTCGCTGAAACCATCCACCTTGCCCAGTTCGTTTGTCTTCTGCTCGGCTATCTGGAGTACATCTGCTATCAGGTCATCAGCATCGGCAGTCTTGCCCTCGCGGGATTTGAAGCGGCCGGTAGGAGACTCCACCAGCGCGTAGGAGAGGTGGTGTATGCCCTCTGCCCAGCTCTTGCCTAGTTTCTCCAGGCAGAGCTTGAGTACTTTGAAGTGATAGTCTTGTTCATTGGCCACTACATAGATCATCTTGTCCATGTGCCACTCCTCGTAGCGTACCTGAGCGGTACCGAGGTCCTGCGTCATATACAGCGAGGTGCCGTCGCTACGGAGCATGATTTTCTCGTCTAGCCCATCAGGAGTCAGGTCTATGGCTACAGCACCATCCGGGCGCTTGTAGAATACTCCTTTCGCCAGTCCCTCATCTATGATGTCTTTGCCTAGTGTATAGGTCTGCGACTCGTAGTAGTCTTTGTCAAAAGACACGCCCATCATGTCATACGTCACCTGATAGCCGGCGTAGACCCAGCTATTCATCTTCTTCCAGAGGGCAATAGTATCAGCATCACCTGCTTCCCATTTCAGCAGTAGTTCCTTTGCCTTTGCAAAAATTGGTGCTTCTTGTTGTACTACTTCTTTTTCCTTGCCTATCGCCTTATATACATTCTCGCCGGCTGGTACGTTGTATTTCGCTCGCAGCTGCTCCTCTACAGTCCGGGTAAAAAGCACATAATAATCTCCTACCAGGTGGTCACCCTTTATACCTGTAGACTCAGGCGTAGCGCCATTACCAAATTCAATGTAAGCAG
Organism: uncultured Chitinophagaceae bacterium; assembly: GCA_964571705.1. GTDB lineage: Bacteria > Bacteroidota > Bacteroidia > Chitinophagales > LD1 > UBA1941. Next base: position 14,965 of record CAZNDJ010000051.1, on the reverse strand, counting down.
CCATAGACTGGCAGATAGCTATACCGCGATCGTTGTAGATACTCACGGTGGTCACATCATAGCCGTTGGCCTTCATCACCTGGGTCATGGAGTAGCCCAGCAGCATATTGCGCACGTGGCCTATGTGCAGCGGTTTATTGGTATTAGGACTGCAGTATTCCAGCAGCACCTTCTTGCCATTGGCAGGAAAGCCAGTAAAGTTATCCGCATTCAGCTCTGCCAGACGCTCCGACCAGAAGCGGTCTGTAAAGCTAATATTTAGGAAGCCCTTGACCACATTATACTTTGCTACGATATCGAGCTTTTGTCGCAGCGCCTCACCGATCAGACTGCCGGTCTCCTCAGGAGATTTCTTAGATACCTTGATCAGGGGAAAGGTGACGATGGTATAGTCACCCTCAAACTCCTTCTTGGTCTGATTGATCGTAATGGCGCTTTCGGTCACCTCACCGCCAAAAAGGTCGGTGAAAACGCCTGCTGTCGCTGATTTTAAGAGCTGCTCGATATTCATGATTTCGCAATATTACTAAGAAAAATAGACAGCCGGCAGACAAAGAAGAATGTCAGGCCGATAACTGATAAATGCATTAATTTCGCAGGCAATTTTCCAGCACAGATGCACAAGAATCCAAAATACAAAGACCTGATCGAGCAGACGTTCGATTTTCCTCAGAAGGAGTTTACTGTAGACAACAATGCGCTGCGGTTCAATAACCTGCCACTGATGGACATCATCAAGGAATATGGTACGCCGCTTCGTATCACCTACCTGCCCAAGATCAGCCAGCAGATACAGCGCGCCCGCCGGCTCTTCAACTCGTCTATAGCCAACCTGGACTACAAGGGCAACTACCACTACTGCTACTGCACCAAGAGCTCACACTTCTCCTTTGTGCTGGAGGAGGCGCTGAAGAGCAAGGTCAATATCGAGACCTCATCGGCCTTTGACTTTAATATCATCAAGAGCCTGGAGGAAAAAGGCAAGATCACGAAAGACATCACCATCATCTGCAATGGATTCAAGCCGCAGAAGTACCAGGATAATATCATAGACGCTATCAAGGATGGCTACAAGAATATCATCACCGTACTCGATAATCTGGATGAGCTGGATAAGTATAAGGCGCTGGATGGCGAGCCGCTGCAGCTGGGCATGCGCATAGCAGCAGAGGAGGAGCCTAAGTATGAGTTCTACACCTCACGCCTCGGTATCCGGGTGAATGACATCATCCCTTTCTACCAGCAGAAGATACATGACAATCCTAAGTACAAGCTGAAAATGCTCCACTTCTTCATAGATACGGGCATCAAGGATGTCAACTACTACTGGACGGAGTTTCACAAGGCACTGCGCATCTATACTGACCTCAAGAAAATATGCCCTGACCTCACTACGATCAATCTCGGTGGTGGCATGCCTATCAAGCAGTCCCTGGCGTTTGATTTTGACTATGAGTATATGATCAATGAGATCGTGAGCCAGATCAAGAATGAATGTATGGATGAAGGCGTAGATGAGCCGGATATCTATACAGAGTTTGGCAGCTATACGGTAGGGGAGAGCGGCGCAGTGATATTCTCCGTGCTGGGCCAGAAGCAGCAGAATGACCGGGAGACCTGGTATATGCTGGATGGCTCACTGATGAATAACCTCCCTGATATCTGGGGCCTGGCGCAGCGTTTCATCATGCTGCCTATCAATAACTGGAATGCAGAATACAAACAGGTAAACCTGGGCGGCATCACCTGTGATGTAGGCGATTACTACAACTCTGACGCCCATATCAATCAGGTGTACCTGCCCAATATCAAGGATAATGAGAAGCTGTACATCGGCTTCTTCCACACGGGTGCCTATCAGGATACGCTCAGTGGCTACGGCGGTATCAAGCACTGCCTGCTGCCATCGCCACCTCACCTGCTCATAGATGAGAATAAAGGCAAACTATCCTATAAGCTCTTCTCAGAGGAGCAGACCGCCGAGAGTATGCTAAAGATACTGGGCTACTAAGAAGCTGACATATCATAAATGAATAAGCCCTATCGCGAGATAGGGCTTATTCATTTATAGGGTTTGGCGTTGATTAGTGTGCTACAGAGATCTTGCCTTTGTAGATGGTCAGGTGGTCATTGCTGCGGATATTGATAGCATAGATGCCGGCAGGGAGATTTGCTACATCTATAGCATTGGTCAGGCTGCTCAGGGTGCCGGTGTAGACTACACGGCCGGTGAGGTCTGCCATCTGCAGCGTGCTGCCAGTCTCAGACTGTGCTACTACTATATTCACAGTGTTGTTAGCCGGATTAGGATATGCATTGACAGCGGCAGCGGTGTTGATGTCGTGGATGCCGTTTACCACAGCTACAGTATCGTTGAAGTGTACGTCATCTACCCAGAGTGTAGAGCCATACTCAGTACCTGTCGAGCTCTTGCCAGACTTGAATACGATGTTCAGCGTATCAGGTGTACCTGTACCGCTGTAGAGGCCGGTGAGTGGGAAGGCCAGGAAACCACCCTGTGGCGCTGATGGCAGGTAGAAGAGCTTGGTGCCTGCTGTAAAGAGTGAAGTACTGCCCTGGCGCAGGTTGATCTGCACTGTAGCTGAATCCTGGCCGGCGCCCGGGATGTATGCGTATGCCATATACAGTGTATCAGGCTTCCTGCTGAATGGAGTACCGCTGAATACAGGAGCGCCTTGTGCTACATTTATAGTACCGAGGCCTACATAGGAGCGCAGGATACTAGGGGCAGGTACGAATACAGAGTCAGTTTTCATACGGAGAGAGGCGAGGCCCTCCACGTGGGTCATAGGATTAGTGTCCTTTGCGGCAAAATAGCTGTACTGCGCGCCAAAGCCGTTAGCCAGTGTATTCCAACCCACAGGGTTGAGCGTGTCGTTCCAGTTTTCAAAGCCGCCGTTTGGCACTTGCTGCGCATATGCGCCTATGGTCAGAATAGAAGTAGCAAGAAGAATAAATACCTTTTTCATCAAATGTGTTTTTTATTTAATAATGATCACGGGGCAAACCTATATCACGATCTGCGCACTAGCAATGAGTACGATCATTTTTAAGAATCTGAAGGGGTATTATGACAAAGCTGTGACAAAAAGCCACACGGCAGCGCCTCTTATGGGTTGATCAGCTTAAATGACATGAGCATCTTGTCGATGTCTTTGCCATAGCGCAGCTTGCGGTCCTCGCCGCGTGTCCAGATACAATATTGGTAGTACTTGTCCTTGGCCTCCAGCGTCAGTACGCTGTAGTAGATCATCTCACCTTGCATCTTGCCGGCCAGCTCCGTGTGTACGCCTTTCGCACCCGGCAGCTCGATAGCCGCAGAGTCGTTTACCATCGGCTTTTCCAGCACCTTCTTGAGGATGCTCAGCTGCTCATTGTAATACTCAGGGAAGGCCTTGTCCTTTGCTCCTGAGAAAGCTACTGCATATGTATTGCGATAGCGGTTGCAGTATTGAAACTCTGCTCCCGGCTTCAGGTCGTCGCACTTAGAGAGGTAATCGGGCACAGAGACACTAAAGGCATTGTTTACATTGACCAGTTCATCTTTGTATGAGTATTTGCACGATGGAAGGATCAGTGATGATAGAGCGATAAAGGACAAGACGATGATAGACCTCATGTGGATAGAACCGGATTTTAAGATGTTTGTTTTTCGCTTTGTGCGAGTTTGTTGCGTAGTGTCTTTGCGCGCTGGTCGGGGCCATCATGGCTCCAGCCCGGCGGCATAAAGATATACTTGATCTTGGTAGCAAAATCAGGGGCGCGGCTGATATCCCGGCCTAGTGATGCAAACTCATGACCAGCTATCTTGAACAGGTTGTACGTATGGATATTTGTAGTGATGCCATATACAGGCTTCTCCGTATCCCGCTCCTCTGCGAAGGTGCCAAAGAGCCTGTCCCATATGATCAGGATACCACCATGGTTGCGGTCCAGGTAGCGGATATTGGAGGCGTGGTGTACGCGGTGGTGCGATGGAGTATTGAAGATAAACTCATACCAGCGTGGCAGTTTGCCTATGGTCTCTGTATGTGGCCAGTACTGGTAGATCAGAGAGACAGACATCATCATCAGCATCATGAGCGGGTCAAAGCCCAGCAGCGGCATCCACAGCCACCAGATATACTTGTATAGCTGCTCTGCCCAGCTCTGGCGCAGGGCCGTGGCGAGGTTATAAGATTGCGACGAGTGGTGATTTACATGAGCGGCCCAGAGTACGCGCACCTCATGGCTGAGGCGGTGGTGCCAGTAGAAGGTAAAGTCATCTGCAAAGAGCAGCAGTACCCACACCCACCAGTGCGAGATATGCCACTGCAGCGTGAGAAACTCAGCCATATTAGCCGGAGCCAGCTGCGGGAAGATGGCGAAATTGTCATGCACCAGTGTGTACACACCGTAGGCTAGACCCTTCATCACCACATTGATCACGAGAGATCCGAGCCCCATGCCTATAGAGGAAAAAGCCTCTTTGCTGTCAGAATAAAGATTGCGCTGCTCCTTGTAGTTGATATAGAGTTCGGTCCCTATGGCTATCAGGAAAAACGGTATCGCATACAGCACAGGGTCTGTCTCAGGCGGTACAGTTTTGAAGATGTCTAATATCATGATTAATTCAAATTTAACTTTCTCGTATTGATCCAAAGCCAGGTCAGCACCACCAGCAAATATACGCCTGCTGCCATGATTGCATAGGTATTGCCCAAATATTTTGACACAAAGAACCAGACCACACCTGAGATGACAGCAGCCCTGAGGGCCTCTGCCAGTACAGCCCAGCGCCGGTTTTCAAATAGCCCTCCGATATTGAGCACTGAGAAGATGACGAGCAGCGAGATAGCGATCCGCGCCGGGAGGTCTATCCCCTTGATACCAAACAGGAATGCCGAGGTACCCGCCAGCAGCAGTACAAACTGTACAAAGATATAGGCCGTCATGCCGGATGAGGTCTTCGCGTCATACTTCTGAAAAGTAGATGGCGTCACCTCTTTATAGTCCAGCATGCCACCCATCTCGGCTGGCTTCCATCCTGGTGCGAGGTAAAACATACGCAACCCGTCCTTCAGGCTTTTTGCCTTCCGGGCCTCCAGTGTCAGGTCATACCAGTACTCTACATTCAGTAGGATCGGGTTCCAGCTTTTGGGCTGTGTGGTGATGCCATAGACGACCTCTTCCTCCTCCTCCTGAAAGGTGCCGAATATCCGGTCCCAAATGATCAGCGTACCTGCGTGGTTCTTGTCTATGTACTTGGGATTGACGCCGTGATGTACACGGTGATGAGAAGGTGAGGCAAAGATAAACTCAAACCAGCGCGGCATCCTGTTGATCACCTTGGTATGTATCCAGAACTGGTAGAGCGTCTGTATCGACGCGATGGTCACAAACATAGCAGGGTCAAAACCCAGCGCCGCCAGCGGCAGGTAAAATACCCATGAGAAGGCACCCTGTACCCAGGCCTGGCGCAGTGCCACGGTCAGGTTGTAATCCTCGCTCTGGTGGTGTACCACATGGCTGCCCCACAGGATAGAGATCTCATGTGCCAGCCTGTGAAACCAGTAGTAGAAGAAGTCGACACCAAGAAATAGCAGCAGCATCGTAGCAAAGTAAATGGCAGCCTGATTTGGATCATTGGGCATCACACCTTTCAGCGGCGTGTGCTCGTAGATGAATATATAGACCCCGATGGTGAGGAAGCGCATGAAGATGCCTGTGATCTGCGAGCCGATGCCGCAGCTGAGGTTAGTGATGGCATCATTGAAGCGATAATAATTGACGCCCTGTATGCGCGTGATGAGTAGCTCCAGTCCTATGAGCAGGAAGAAGATGGGGATGGACAGCGTGATAAGTGACATAGTATAAATTTACTGTAAATGACCCCTCCCGGCAAATGACGAAAATCCTGTTCCTGATTTTCTTTCTGCCAACGGGCGTTAATGGCTGACAAACAACAGTTAGCCGGTTTCCCTGTTTCAACAGAAATCAATTCCTACATTAGCAAGGCTTAATACATCACTGTGGTACGTACACTAGATATAGACGACTTTATGCGCGAGTCCCGACAGCAGCTGCTGCTTGATGTACGGTCCCCTGGTGAGTATGCCGTGGGGCATATCCCTCATGCTACCAGCCTGCCGCTCTTTGATGATGCGGAGAGGGCGGTGGTAGGCACGGCCTATGTGCGCCAGGGCAGGTCAGAGGCTATAGAGATAGGGCTGGAGATAGTGGGCAAGAAGATGGCTGACTTTGTCCGCTATGTGAAGCCACTGGTCAGGGACAATAAGATCTATATACACTGCTGGCGTGGTGGTATGCGCAGCGGTAGTATGGCCTGGCTGTATGACCTGGTGGGCTACGAGGTCACGGTACTGAAAGGGGGCTACAAGGCCTACCGCCATCATGTACTCGATGCACTGGCGCAGCCCATGCCGCTCCGCATCATAGGCGGGCGTACCGGCAGCGGCAAGACAGAGCTACTACATGCCCTGGCGGAGCGTGGCGAGCAGATCATAGACCTGGAGGGGCTTGCCTGCCACAGGGGCTCAGCCTTTGGTGGGATAGGGCAGGAGACGCAGCCGCGCACAGAGCACTTTGAGAACCTGATCCACCTGCAGCTCTCCGCACTCGATACCACAGAGCCTATCTGGATAGAGGATGAGAGCAAGAGTGTGGGCCGCTGTGTGATACCTGATGTACTGTGGCGTCAGATGAGAGTGGCACCCGTTTATGCCATAGAGGCTGCTATCGACGAGCGCATAGAGCGGCTGGTCAGAGACTATGGCACCTTTCCAAAGGAGGAACTGGAGACTGCTATCCGTGCCATAGAGCGCCGCCTGGGCAATGAGGCCATGAAGGCTGCGCTGGTGGCACTGGAAGAAGGTAAGCTGGACGAAGTAGTAAGGCTGACGCTGCGCTACTATGACAGGGCCTATGACAAGGGACTGTCAGGCTACACGGCGGGGCAGCTTGTCAGAGTGCCTTGCAGCGAATCTGGTATAGAAGGGCTGGCAGATACATTGATGACTTATAAGTAAGAAGGTATGTTCACACTAGAAGGTAAAAAGCCTGATGCGACACGGCTCACACAGTATAGCAAGGGCTCGGGCTGCGGCTGCAAGGTAGCCCCGGCGGTGCTGGCAGAGATACTGAGTGGCAGCAAGACTGGCCATACTATAGACCCGCTGCTGCTGGTGGGCAATGACACCAGTGATGATGCTGCCGTCTATGACCTGGGCAATGGCACTGCGCTGATCAGCACGACGGACTTCTTCACCCCGATAGTAGACGATGCCTATGACTACGGCCGCATAGCGGCTGCCAATGCCATCAGTGATGTGTATGCAATGGGAGGTCGACCACTCATGGCGATAGCTGTGATGGGCCTGCCGGTAGAGAAGCTGCCCGCAGACATAGCCCGAGAGATCATCAGGGGGGCCAAGGATACCTGTGCCAAGGCCGGCATCACACTGGCTGGTGGCCACACGATAGACGCGCCTGAGCCTTTCTTTGGCCTGTCTGTGAATGGTATAGTGGCCATCAAGGACCTGAAGCGCAACTCGACCGGAAAGGTAGGTGATGTACTCTACCTGACCAAGCCGATAGGTGTGGGTATGATGGCTACAGCGCTGAAGCGCGGGCTGAAGACAGCAGATGAGATACGCTCCGCCATAGAGCAGATGGCTACGCTCAATAGCTTTGGTGCGGTGGCCCCACAGTACGACTATGTACATGCCATGACCGATGTGACAGGCTTCGGCCTGCTGGGGCACCTGATAGAGATGTGCGAGGGTAGTGGCCTGTCGGCACAGGTGGACTACGGCCAGGTGCCGCTGCTGGATGGTGTGAAGGAGCTCACGGCTGCCTACGTCTATGCAGACAATACGATGCGCAACTGGAAGAGCTACGAGGCCAAGGTGGTAGGTGTGGATGGCGAGTCCCTTCTCACCCTCTGTGACCCGCAGACCAGCGGGGGGCTGCTCATAGCCGTAGCGCCTGAGGCGGAGCATGATTTTCGACTAGGGGCGGAGGCTGCGGGGCAGGCGGTCTGGAGGGTAGGGCAGCTGGTGGAGAGAGGGGAGAAGGTGGTGACGGTGGCACATTGATCCGCATAGTGCGGAGCAAGTTTTTCGACTAAAGAGTATTGATGTATTATTTTTGTTGTTATCTGTAATTATATTAATAACAGATAGTTGTAGTTTTATTATGACTTTGTCTGCCGCTCGTGGTATTCCAGCAGCTTGTATACTGGCTGGCGGTCTACGGCGCCTATGGTGCAGCCGTACTGCTGTGCTACCTGCTCCAGCTGCGGGCGGAAGTGATGAGCGATAGAGCCGACAAAATGCACCGGCATGGATGCATAGCCGGCAAAGCACTTGACATCATGCTCAAAAAACTCCCGGAAGCCGCTGCGTACCAGCTCCTCCATATAGCCACGGTCGGGACCGTCTGTCAGGACTTTGGCAAAGCGGGCCATGTATACGTTGGCGTGCGGTTCGTTGTAGACTGCCCAGAGGATCTTCTCCTTGGTCAGGTCATAGGTTTCCTGCATATAGTCATAGGTAGCCTGTGGCAGTTCTTTGTACAGCCAGGCTTGCAGCAGCCGGCGGCCAAAGTAGCTGCCGCTGGCCTCATCGCCCAGGATATAGCCCATGCCGCGCTGGATGGTGTAGTCTATCTTGCCACCATCATACACGCAGGCATTGGACCCGGTGCCCAGGATGCCTACTATGCAGGGGCGGCCATCATAGGTGGCTATGCAGGCGGCCATCATGTCGTGGTCTACATGTATCTCTGCAGCAGGAAAGAATTTCTTCAGCCCCTGGTACACGATGTCTATCCGCTCAGGGCTGGATACACCGGAGCCGTAGAAGTATATCTGTTTTACCGCTTCGCGGATGGCGTGCAGGCCGTCGCTCTTGGCCAGCTCACGGTAGATGGCATCTGAGGGATAGTAGAATGGGTTGAGGCCTATGGTCTCTATCAGCTCGCCGCCTTGGGCCAGCCAGCTCGTCTTGGTAGAGCCTGAGTCTGCTACGAGTATCATGCAGGATATTGGATTATACGGGCAATATAGGGATTTCCGCAGGAGGCCAAAAAAATCATAGTTTTGGGCGCACTCAAAAAAGCGCGCACTGATGGATACCAGCATAGGACATGATATAGCACTGGCTGCCGGGCTACTCCGCTCCGGTGAGCTGGTAGGTATGCCTACAGAGACTGTCTATGGCCTGGCCGGCAATGCGCTGAATGAGGATGCGGTGCTGAAGATATTCAAGGCAAAGAACCGCCCCTTCTTTGATCCGCTCATAGCGCATACACACTCGGTAGGGGAGATACAAAAGTATGTCACGGATATACCAGAGCGGCTGCTGCCGCTGATGGAGCGCTATATGCCGGGGCCACTCACTGTACTGCTGCCCAGGCAGAGCATCATACCTGATATCGTGACATCGGGACTGGAGCGCGTGGCCTTTCGCATACCGCAGCATGATACAGCGCTGGCGCTGCTGCGCAGCCTGGACTTCCCACTCGCTGCGCCGAGTGCCAATCCCTTTGGCTACATCAGCCCGACCTCTGCGCAGCATGTCTACGCGCAGATGCAGGGTACCATACCCTATATACTGGATGGAGGCGAGTGCCGTGTAGGCATAGAGTCTACCATAGTAGGTATGGAGGGAGATACGGTGATGGTCTACCGCCTGGGTGGACTGGCGCTGGAGGAGATCAGGGCGCTGGTGGGAGCCGTGCAGGTAGCCACTACCAGCTCATCAGATCCGTCTGCACCGGGCATGCTCACCTCTCACTATGCGCCGCGCAAACCACTCGTGCTAGGAGATATACCGGCGCTGATGGAGCAGTACAAAGACAAAAAGATAGCCGTCATCAGTTTCACAGAAAAATATGATGTGCCGTACCAGTATATCCTCTCGCCGGCTGGCAGTACAGACGAGGCAGCGAAGCGCCTCTTTGCTGCGATGCGTGAGATGGATGCTACAGATGCGGATATCATAATAGCAAAAGACCTCCCGGAGGGAGGTCTTGGCAGAGCTGTCAATGACAGGCTAAAGAGGGCTTCGCACCCTCTTTGACCTTCATCGTATTTCTTATTTATCTTTCAGATAACCCATCATCAGCAGGGAGCCAGAGAGGCCTGTGGCAGAGATAGTCTGCGCTGCGTCTGCGAATGTCGGCATCTTGTTGAATACAGTAGTCAGACCGTTTACAGTGTAGTAGCCATTCCATGCAGCAGCTGAGCCACCGATGAAGTTTTTGATCACGAGCACCTTGCCTGCTGGTACTGTATAGTTGCCAGTGTTGAGGTCAAACAGTACCCATGAGTGGCTCTTTGGTACAGTGAAGCCTACCAGAGATGAACCGCAAGAGGTAGATGTGATCGCATTGCCCTCAGGGATAGTGAGCGGATACTCGCTGGATGCCTTGTTATTTACATAGCCTGTGAAAGCCTGGCCTACAGCAGAGCCACCTGTAGGGCTCATTGCATTACCAGATGCGAGGAAGACACCGTTTACTACAGCACCGTAGTCAGAGCATGTGCCGCTGCCATTGTGCGTGAGCTGAGTCACATAGAGTGTCTTGCCGGTAGGTACTACATAGTTGAATGTGCCATCGAGACGTACAGGAGTCACACCTGTGATACCATCCGGAAAGTCTGGAGATGCGATGTTGCTCTTGTCTGCATACTGAGCGTATGGTACTGAGAGGAACTGTACAGTACCTACAGTGAGATAGCTGGTGCCGCCAGTGGTATCGATCTCCGCCTTGAGGTAGAATGTACCCTTTGACCATGCTATGTTTGCAAACACACCAGACAGTACGGTACCGTTGCCTATCTGCAGATTTACGAGGCCAGAGTTGTCAGTTGTTGCAGTCTGCCTTTCCTGATAGGATACGGTGCCTGACGGGCTGCCATCCAGAATAGAGAGACGCAGTGCTACCGGTTTAGATTTGACAGGGCCGCCAGTGGGGCCTGTAGCTACGGCCTGGTAGTTGAAGGCCTGTGGAGCTCCGCAATACGCGACTATCGTCACGAGCAGGGCAAAGAGGGACAGGGTAAGTTTTCTCATTGTTATTGTTTTAAAATTTTGGTGTTTATAATTGTTTTATCGCTGGACATAGCCTGGAGCACATATACGCCTGGTGCGAGGCCGGAGAGATCTGCGCCTGCCGGCTGATAGTCTCCGCTATAGACCTGCTGGCCTACCATGTTGAATACATAGATGTGTATATTGTCTTCCACTGCAGCTACGTGCACACGTGTAGAGAAAGGATTAGGATACACTGTGGCTGCTTCTGACACAGCCTCTGTGATACCGGTAGTACTTTCTGTATTGACTATAGAGCGGCTGGCTACCAGGAAGCCCTGAGATACGGCGGCATCTCTGGTCTCTGCCATACCCACTACAGGCTCACCTATGGACATCAGCAGCTGTACGCTACCTGGTGTACCGATGGTACCTCCGGCGGAGTTTAAGACCATCTTGCCTGTAGACTGCGCAAAGGAGGCTGCAGCCAGCATAGATGATAAGATTAAAAGGTAGGTTTTTTTCATTGTTTATGTTTTTCTTACTCACGTTTACGGCAAGGGCTTTCCTTTTGTTTCAGATAAATGTGAAAATCCTTTGAAAATGCATTCGATAGAGCGTTTTCGATGTATAGCGGATGTAGCGGTACGGCGGCTTTGCTGTATATTATATTAATATTGTAGCCTACTAATAATCAATCCCAAATTGAATAAGCTACTAACGCTCCTATGTGCTGCGCTGCTCGGTCAGCACGCTATGGCGCAGATCATATCTACAGACACACTCAGGCAGCAGCGGTGGAATATCCACTTTCAATCTACTGTCATAGGCCAGTGGCACCCGGCCTTTCATGATCCATATAGTGGTGTGAATAGTATCCGGTCTCATGAAGGGGCCAAGGTGTCCATCACTACTACTTTATTTGCCGGAGTGAGGCTGTGGAAGGGGGCGGAGTTCTATTTCAACCCTGAGATATCGGGCGGTGAGGGGCTGAGCCAGGCGCTGGGTGTGGCCGGTGCGCTGAATGGTGAGACATTTCGTGTAGGCTCTGCTACGCCGCGGGTGTATGTGGCGCGCCTCTTCTTCCGCCAGTATATCGCACTAAGCAAGGAGACCGAGTGGGTAGACAATGACTTTAACCAGCTGCACGTGAAGCGGCCGGTATCATATCTCTCCTTTCTGGTGGGCAGGATCAATATAGCAGACTACTTTGATAATAGTAGTGTAGCGCATGATGCACGCCGCCAGTTTCTCAACTGGTCCCTGATGGGTGCCGGTGCCTGGGACTATCCGGCCAATACGCGTGGCTATACCTACGGCCTGGTGGCAGAGTGGGTACACAAGCGCTGGGGCCTGCGCTATGCCTTTGCTACGCTGCCTAAGTCTGCCAATGCATCTAATATGAACTATGACCCACGCATGGCCCTGGGCCACGTGCTGGAGGCTGAGGGCGGCTGGAAGCTCAAGAACGGACTGGAGGGCAAGGTGCGCCTGCTCGGATTCCTCAATGTGGCTAATATGGGTAACTACAAGCTGGCTACAATGATGGATACGCCGGACATCACCGCTACGCGCAAATACTCGCGGACCAAGGCCGGCTTTGGTATCAATGCCGAGCAGCAGGTCACACCGGAGGCTACGGTCTTTGCCCGCTATAGCTGGAATGACGGACAGAATGAGACGTGGGTCTTTACCGAGATAGATAACTCACTCAGTGCCGGTGCCTATACTACTGGTAAATACTGGAAGCGCCCGCTGGATAATATAGGCCTCTCTGTAGTGACCAACGGTATCTCAAAGGCGCACCGCGACTACCTGGCCAAAGGCGGGTATGGCTTTATCATAGGTGATGGCAAGCTGAACTACGGGCAGGAGTTTATCACGGAATTGTATTACTCTTTTGCAGTGTATAAGGACTACATCTTCATCACACCTGACTACCAGTTTGTGCTGAATCCGGGATATAACAAGGACCGCGGCCCGGTTAATGCTTTTGCTGTGAGGTTGCATGCGGAGTTTTGATCTTTATTAACCGCAAAAACGCGAAAGCGCAAAAAGTATCCTACCGTATATCATGTAATAACGAAGCCCCGCCGGTAATGGCAGGGCTTCGTGTTTTGGGGATTGGTTTTTAGGGGGACGGGTCTTATTCTTTCACGAGTTTGATGGTTTGCGTAGCACCGGTGGCTGTAGTGACTTTCACCAGATAGATACCGGCTGCGAAGCTGCCTGTCTGGATCTGCGCTGATACCTGCTCATCCAGCTCAGAGGCGGCTACCTGCTGGCCTGCTATGTCAGTGACGGTGATAGTAGCAGTGATAGCCTGATCAAAGCGCACGTGGAAGAGGTTGCTCACCGGATTAGGATACACCGTCATGGTGTGGCCGTCCAGCTCGCTGATAGCATTGTTGCTGCCTTGTCCATTGTATTTGGCTACAAAGCGGCTGCCGCTGGTGTTTTGATTGCCGCCGGCTACGTACCAGAGGTTGTTTGAGTATATCATTGTATTGATACCGGCATTGTCCTGGGCCAGGTTGTCATAGTGGCCGAAGTTGGACCATGTGCTGCCATCCCACTTTTCTACCACGCTGTGAGCCGTGTTTGCATCTATTAGTTCGCCTGCTGCATATACATTACCTGAGCCGTCTATTACGAGGCTCTTGATAGGATTGTCGAGCACGGATGAGCCAAAGGATGTAGTGCCACCGAGGCCACTCCATGAGCTGCCATTCCAGTGGGCTACATAGTATTTGCCTGATGCATTGGTCAGGGTGCCGGCTACATACACATCAGAGCCATGCACGGCCAGCGTATTGCCCACCTGGCCAAAAGGGATATTGAGCGCGCCTGAGCCAGCGCCTATTTCTGACCATGAGGTACCGTTAAATTTGGCTACATACGGATGACCTGCGCCTACAGCACCATTGGTAAAGTTGCCGGTAGCATAGATATTGCCGGAGGCATCGAGTGTCATGGCGGTGATAGCGTTATTGGCATGCAGGCCATTGGCAGAGCCACCTACTATGGTCCAGGACGTGCCATCCCACTTCATGACCTCGTAGGCAAAGTTGGAACCGTTCAGAAAGGTGATCTGTCCGGCAGCGTAGATATTGCCCTGCGCATCTGAGGCTATGCTGCTGATATCCTGTACCAGCGTAGCGCCAAAGCTGGTGCCGACCTGGCTCCAGGCAGTGCCATTCCATTTGGCCACATAGCCAAAGGCTCCGGCATCGGTAAAATGGCCAGCTGCGTAGATATTGCCTGCCGGGTCGCTGCAGAGGGTGAAGATATCGCCATTGGCGCTGAGGGCATTGCTACCGGTGCCCAGCTCGGTCCATGTAGTGCCGTTCCATTTGGCTACATACTGATTGGCACCCGCATCCAGAAACTGGCCTGCGGCATATACATTGCCAGAGGGGTCAGTGCAGAGGGTATTGATGTCATAGGAGCCTGCGGCGATGGTGTCATTGCCGGTGCCGACCTGTGTCCACTGGGCCTGCAGGCCCATGCTGAGCGCTATAGCGCCACCGAGCAGGAGAGAGGGTAGAGATGTGAGTTTCATGGTGATTGTGTTTAAGTGATAAATGTTTTGCGATAGCAAAGGACGCAAGTATCACGCTGGCCGGAAAGGACAGATGTGGCGGTTACTTTCCGGACTTATGGGCGCCGGATTTGTTTGTTTGTTTGTTCGTTATCCCTAGGTGCAGCGAACGAACGAACAAAACAAGAGAGCAGTATCGAGTATATTATCTCTTATTCTCTATTACTACTACTTTATTCTGGTACTTAGAGATCATTTTGCGGAGGGCCTTCTGGATCTCGGCCGGGGTATGGTGTGGGTAGCGGCGATAGACCTTGTGCAGGGGGGCGTTGGGGGCGAGGACAAAGGCGTCAGTGTGGCGGTCAGG
>CAZNDJ010000050.1:0-24270 GCA_964571705.1 uncultured Chitinophagaceae bacterium | reverse complement strand
CGGGCGGTCGAGGTCCAGCAGTTCCTGGTCTTGAGACGGGATAGGCTGGCCCAGGATGTCGATCTTATTATCCTGCAGGTACTTCCACATCTCATCGTTGAGGTTCTTATTGATCTCCTCAGCCAGTACCGAGTTGCCGTACATTTTCTTTACCATGCCGGTAGGTACCATGCCCTTGCGAAAGCCCGGTACATTAGCCTTCTTGGCCAGGTTTTTCAGCGCGCTGGTCACTTTAGGCTCATAGTCCTCTTTCTTCAGCTTGATGCGAACGATAGATTTCAGATCGCCTGCTTTTTCTTGTGTGATATCCATCTTAGTATTTAGTAATAAGTAGTTAGTATTAAGACTAATACAGTTATTCAAAAAAGTCGGAAACGAGTACCTCTTACAGTACTCGTTTCCATCTGGTAGTGCGGGCGGAGGGACTTGAACCCCCATGCCTTGCGGCGCTAGATCCTAAGTCTAGTGCGTCTGCCAATTTCGCCACGCCCGCATTTTAAGGGAGCGCAAAGGTAATATTTTTGGTGGAAATCAGGGAATTTGTGGGTAAAAGGCTTTATAGCAACGTTATCGTCCTTTGGTCGACAATAAAGTAAACCCTATGTTTACTCTATGAAAAAGCTCCTCGCCTATATCTACTTCGGCTATGTGGCCATTGTATTCATGGTATGCCTCATCATCATGCTCATCCTCTATGTGCCGCTGCTGCTCATACGCAATGACCGTACCCGCATGAAGATCATCTACATCTTCAATAAGATATTCCTCAAGTGGATCTGGTCAAATCTGGTAGGCATCACGGTGAAAGTAGAAGGCCGCGAGAAGATACAGGAAGACAAGACCTACGCCTTCGTCTGCAATCACTCCAATATGCTGGATATCCCCTTCACCGCCTCCTGCATAGACCACTACTACAAGCCGCTGGTCAAAAAGGAGCTGATGAAGACCCCTATCCTCGGCCCCCTGCTGCAGATGACCTCCCTCTCCGTAGACCGCAAGAGCCCCGAGAGCCGCCACGCTACCTACAATAAGATGGTAAACGTAATGAAGAAGGGACTATCACTGCTCATCTTCCCCGAGGGCACGCGCAATCGTACCCCCGAGCCGACCAAAGAGTTTTACGATGGCGCATTTAAAGCAGCTATCGAGGCGCAAGCCAATATTGCCCCCTTTGTGCTGATCAATCTACGCCACCTGCAGCCGGTAGATTCTAACCTGATCTATCCCGGTCGCGTCACCATGCGCTTCCTCGATCCTATCTCATGCGCAGGCATGACAGAGGCGGATACCAAGGCGCTCAGCGCCCGCGTACGCGCCATGATAGATGCCGAGCTGCGCAAAGATGATGTTCTCTTCAAGGGTAAATGAAAAGGGCTCCACCATTCCGTATGAACAGTGGCAGTCCTACTGCAAAAATGTGTAGTCTAGTCTTTGAGTGATGCCATATCGATCACAAACCGATATTTGACATCACCTTTTTCCAATCTCTCAAAGGCAGTATTGACATCCTGTATCTGTATCAGCTCGCAGTCTGATACCACATTATGCCTGTAGCAGAAGTCCAGCATCTCTTGTGTCTCGGCTATGCCTCCGATATTAGATCCGGCAAAACTTCTCCTGCCCATCACCACATTGAAGGCACTGATCTCCAGCGGGGCTGGAGGCAGCCCTACGAGTACCACGGTACCATCGTGCCGTAGCAGGTTGAGGTATATATTTACATCATGAGTGGCAGAGACCGTGTCTATTATGAAGTGAAGTTTGCGATTGTATTTTGCCATCGCCTCTGCATCAGTGGAGAGTACAGCCTCATCAGCTCCGAGCCGTTTGGCATCCGCTACTTTGGCCGGCGAGGTCGTAAATACAGTGACCTCTGCACCCATCGCCTTGGCTATCCGGATAGCCACATGCCCCAGGCCCCCTATGCCTAGTATACCTACTTTTTTGCCAGGTCCTGCTCCCCAGTGTTTTAGTGGTGAGTATACCGTGATACCAGCGCAAAGCAGCGGAGCCGCTGCAGCAAGATCGGCAAAGGGAGGCATCTGCAAGGCGTATTTTCCCTGGCAGACATACAGCCTGGAGAAGCCACCAAACGTATGGCCACCGGATATCTTGTCACGGCTATTGAATGAATAGGTCGCACCCTCATCGCAAAACTGCTCTATACCGTCTGTGCAATATTCGCAGTGGCCGCAGCTATCCACTATACAGCCCACAGCAGCCAGGTCTCCCACTTTGAATTTTTGCACGCCGGTCCCGATCTCCGTGACCCGGCCTACTATCTCATGCCCCGGTACCAGGGGTGGAGGGAATGCTCCAAAGTCACCTTTGACCTGGTGCAGATCAGAGTGGCAGATGCCGCAATACAGTATGTCTATCGCTATATCATGTGGCTGTACTGCGCGCCGCCTGATGGTCATTTCCTTTAGAGGCTCTGAGGGGGCCATGGTCCCATATGCTTTTATTTGCATGATTATATTGTTTTAGTTGGGTTTGCTGATCCCCAGATTCTCATTTTTATGTGATCCGGGATCAGTGATGATACTTGCTATAAATGAGGCTATGCTTTTTCTGGAAATCGGACCTCCTGCTTCCGGTTGTCCTTTTGATGTCAGCGCATAGTCTATTTCATCCGCATTTGTAAACCAGTCAGGGCGCAGGATGGTATAGTCGAGGCCTGATTGTTCGATCGTGTCTGCCAGCTGTCTGTAGGGTACCAGCACCGGTTTCAACGGCCTGCTGTATATGCCGATAGAACTGATGGCTATTACACGCCTGACATTATTCTCAGTCATAGCCATTACTATATTTTCAGACATAGTTTTCAGGTCACCAGCCAGATTGATATAGGCTATATCCTGACCCGCTATGGCAGTTTTGATATCAGGATAGTTCAGCGCATTGCCTTCTATCACGCGGTACCTGGTCACCAGATCGGGGGCTAAAGCTGTCCTGCTCCGTACAAAAAGTGTCAGCTCCACATCGGTTTTATCGCTCAGAGCGGCTATGACATACTGGGCCAGGCTGCCTGTGGCTCCTACTATGATCACTTTCTTTTTAGGCATCTTATTTACCTATGAGTTTCTGAAACTGCTGTGGGTACCGGTCTCCATGTATCTCCACCTGTGCCAGTGCTGCGCCTATTTGCTTCAGATCGCTGTCACTTAGATAGACATTCATGGCACCTACATTCTCCTCCAGGCGGTGTATCTTGGTAGTGCCCGGTATAGGCGCTATCCACGGCTTCTGTGCCAGCAGCCATGCCAGTGCTATCTGAGCCGGAGTAGCATTGTGGCTTGCCGCCAGGTCTGCTACTACGGCCACCAGCGCCTGATTGGCCTCGCGGTTTTCCTTGCTGAACCGCGGTACGATATTGCGGAAATCATTTTCGGCAAACTTCGTATCTGCCGTGATAGCGCCTGTCAGAAAGCCCTTGCCCAGTGGACTGAATGGCACAAAGCCGATACCTAGTTCTTCCAGTAGAGGTAGTATTTCTTTTTCCGGTTCGCGCCAGAACATAGAATACTCACTCTGCAGTGCCGTGACCGGCAGCACCGCGTGGGCTCTGCGGATACTCTCCACGCCCGCCTCACTCATGCCAAAGTGCTTCACCTTGCCCTCTGCGATCAGGTCTTTCACTGTACCGGCTACATCCTCTATGGGTACGTCAGGGTCTACCCGGTGCTGATAGAAGAGGTCGATCACATCAGTATTCAGGTATTTCAGCGAGGCTTCAGCCACAGCCCTGATGCGCTCCGGACTGCTGTCGAGGCCGGTGGTTGATTGCCCGTTTTTAAATCCAAATTTTGTGGCGATCACTATCTTGTCGCGGAATGGTTGTACCGCCTTGCCCAGCAGGGTCTCATTGCCACCCTGGCTATAAGCTTCTGCTGTGTCAAAGAATGTGACGCCCAGCTCATACGCCCGCTGGATCAGCGCGATAGCAGATGCCTCATCTGTAGCGGGTCCGAGTCCAAAGGTCAGACCCATACAGCCCAATCCCAGCGCTGATACTTCCAGACCGCTATTTCCTAATTTTCTCTTTTTCATGACCAGTTGTTTTATTGTGATGCAAATGTCGGCAGGCTGGAGCATAGTTTTGTTATACAGGTTACTGCTTTACCTACCAGTATTACTGATAGCCCATCTGGTATAGTCATACAGCCTTTGGAATATTATCTTTGTAGTACAAAAAAAGGTCATGAGCCATATAGTGCATATCAATACAGTCAGCGACTACAATGACTACGCTGGTCAGGAGACATTCCATCCGCTCGTGTCATTTCTGGATCTGTCTAAATCTCCACCCAAGAAGTGGAGCGCGGGCACTACCATCAAAATGAACTTTGCGGTCTACACCATCATTCTCAAAGATGTGGTCTGCGGCGATATCCGCTATGGTCGCAAGCACTACGACTACCAGGAGGGGACACTCGTATTCGTAGGGCCCGGCCAGGCATGGGATGTGTCTTATGAGGTATCACACTACCAGCCTAAAGGCTACGCACTACTGTTTCACCCCGACCTGATACACGGTACTGCTTTGGGCCGGCACATACAGGATTACAAGTTTTTCTCCTACAACATGAGCGAAGCCCTACACCTCTCGGAGCGTGAGCGGCAGATCGTTCTCGATTGCTTTGCCAAGATACAGGCAGAGATACAGCAGCCTATAGACAAGCATAGCAAGAAACTGATCGCCTCAAACATCGAGCTTTTCCTCAATTACTGTGACCGCTACTACGACCGCCAGTTTATCACGCGTGACAATACTAATAAAGGTATAATGGAAAAGTTTGAAGAACTGCTTAGCCACTATTTCACATCAGATATGCCGCAGCAGCATGGACTGCCATCAGTGGCATACTGTGCCTCAGAGTTGCACCTATCAGCCAACTACTTTGGCGACCTAGTCCGCAAAGAAACCGGTCGATCTGCACAAGAGTACATACAGACGCGCCTCATAGATACTGCCAAGGAGCGCATCTTTGACATAGATAAATCTGTGAGCCAGGTAGCCTATGAGCTAGGCTTCAAATACCCACAGCACTTTACCCGCTTATTCAAACAGAAAGTGGGTATATCACCGGCAGAGTATAGGGGCCTTAATTTGAATTGACTCGTTAAGAGAGATTCTGATACTTTATCGCATCCCATATATTTTATAAAAAGAAGTATATTTAAGCTATGTCCTTTCTCAGCGACATAGCAAACCGCCTCTACAGCGCCTGGTGCATCGTCATCTTCTTTGTAGTGATATTCGTTCAGATGCTGGGCTTTATAGCCATATCTGTGCTACCGCAGCGCAGGCGCACTTTGGCTTGCTATCAGATCACCCACGCTGTGGCGAGTACATGGTTCTTCCTATGTGGCTACCGCATAGTGATAGAGGGGGAGGAGAAGATCGACCCCACGCAGACCTATATGTTCGTCTGCAATCATACCAATATGCTGGATCTGCCCATGGGCGGCTACTTTCTCCGCCACTACTACAAGTCGCTGGCCAAAAAGGAGCTGAAGTATGTACCTATCCTGGGTTACCTGCTCGGCACCACTAGCCTGCTGGTAGACCGCTCCAACCCTGAGAACCGCCGCCAAACCACAGAGCGCGTAGCCAGCCTGATGAAGCAGGGCCTCTCCATTCTCATTTTCCCCGAGGGCACCCGCAATAAGACCAGTAAACCCTTAAAGGACTTCTATAGTGGTGCCTTCCGTACGGCTATCCTGGCACAGGTGCCTGTACAGCCATTCCTGTTTCTGGATCATAGATCACTACAGCCCGTGCACAGCTACCGCTTCTATCCGGGTACCGTCCGGGTCCGGGTACTGGATGCCATCCCCACCACCGGCCTGCACCAGCGGGATGCCGAGGCACTCCAGCAGCAGGTCTATCACCTCATGGAGTCCACCATCCTTATAGAGGATAAGGGCTTCAGGGGATAGGATGTTTTAATTTATATTTAATTTACTGACTATCAATTATTAATTGTTGCCTGCATACTCGGAAAACTTCCTTTCTCTCACTCTGAAATAGTGCTCATCCTCCCCTCATCCCCATCTCTCTATAGTCGGAAAACTTGCCGCTACAGGCACAAAAAAAGCCCGGCAGCAGGTGCTCCGGGCTTCTATATCTGGCTAGCGGTCAGCCGCTACATCTTCACGATCTTAAACTCAGTACGCCTGTTCAGCGCGCGGCCATCAGGGTTGTCAGAGCCGTCTTCGTTCTTATTAGGCGCTATAGGCTTGCGCATACCATAGCCTACCGGGTTCATGCGGTGGCGGTCTATGCCTTTCTTGATCAGGTAGTCCACGCAGCTCTGGGCACGTGCCTGTGAGAGGCGCAGGTTATACGGGTCAGAGCCCTTGCCATCGGTGTGAGAGGCCAGCTCTATCACAAAGCTTGGGTTCTCCCGCATGATGTCATACAGCGTATCCAGTACCTTCTTGGAGCCATCCGTGAGCGTAGCCTTGTCAAATTCATAGAGGATGTTTGACAGCTTGTACTCCTTGTTGATGATCACGCGCTTGAGTTTGATATCGGCCCTCAGTGAGTCGATATTAGACGCCAGCCCACGCGTAGATACCCGCGTATTGCCGGCAAAGTAGCCCTCCTTGCGCGCCAGTATCTTAAACTCCTTCTCCGTAGGCAGCACCGTATAGTACATGCTATCCTGCGCACCTATCTCACGGAAGAGGAGCTCACGACCATCACGCAGTTCATAGATCAGCAGAGAGGCATTCATGATGGCTGGCATACGGGCAGAGTCATCCTCATATATCTTGCCATATACTATAAAGGCATCCTTAGCCACTTGTAGCTTCTTGTTGAGGGTGTCTTCCTCGTCCAGTCCCTTAGTAGTGAGGAGGCTGGTAGTAGGGAGGAATCCTGGCTTCTCTACTTCTACCTCATAGTCCTTGTCAGGAGTGAGATTAAAGAAGTAAGAGCCGTTCTTGCCAGTAGAGTCTATCGCTACGAGCTCCTTCTTGCCTTTGTCATTGATCACATAGAGGTTAAACCTGGCACCGGTCATATTAGCAGTCGGATCGTTCTTTTTGCTCACATCGCCCTCTACAGCAAAGTGCAGATTCTCCCAGTAGTAGATGTCATCAGATGCTGTGGAGATACCAGCCAGCGGCACAGAGCCCTCGCGGTTAGACGCCAGGAAGCCATAAGTCTCGTCCTTGGCGCGGGTGTAGTAGAGCTCATCCGCACCTGTATTGAGAGGCTTGCCCATATTCACCGGATCTTCAAATCCGTTGTCATCATCTTCCTTCACCTTGGAGCTGAATACATCAAAGCCGCCAAAACCCGGCAGGCCATCAGAGCTGTAATACAGTGTCTGCGTGCTATCGTCAAAGAAAGGCGTCACTTCATCGCCCACAGTATTTACCTTGCCCTTGACCGGCTGTGGTGCTATAAACTCGCCGCTGCTCTTGCGGATAGTGTACCATATGTCCAGGCCACCTTTGCCACCTTCGCGGTCAGTAGCGTAGTACACCGCTTCGCGAAATTCATTGATGCGACGTACTGTAGGCTGTGTGGTAGTGTACTTGTTTTCAAAGTTGATACCTTCTGGCAGGCGCTTGGCCTCACTCATCTTCCCATTCTTTACCTCGCTCACAAAAATATTGCACAGTGAGCGGTCATCATCCATCTCCAGGCATTTTGTAAAGTAGAAACGGCTGCGGTCCTGATTGTATGTGCCATTGCCGGTAAAGTACTTTGGCTCATTCAGCGTAGCTGGCTGTGGTGCTCCTTTGGGCCAGTTCTTGCCCTCGCGCTGTGTCACGTAGATAGAGGTGTACTTCTTATTCTTGATATCGTCATAGGTCACGAGGCTGGTCTGGTCCAGGCTGGTGTACATCAGGTGGTCCGCATCTATGAGGAATGGTGCTGCCTGTGTATATGGATTGTTGATGCCTTCGCCCAAAGTTTTGATTTTGATCTTTGCCTTGATCGCTGCACGGGCAGTATCGCAGCCATCTGTTTCCAGCTTGGCCAGGCGTATCAGGGCAGCCTGCTCGGCTTCATTGGTAGTATAATAGGTATTCCTGAATTTGCGCAGCTCAGCCTGTGCATCATCGTACTTGCCATTCCTGTGTAGCGCCATACCATAGTAGAGGTGCCCCAGCTTAAAGAACTCCTTATTCTGCTTGTCAAATTTCTCAGTCGTCTCTTTCTTGCTACCATTAGGCTGTATCGCATAAAACGCTGCAAAGGCCTCCTCTGCACCCTTGTAGTCACGAGCCTGATAGAGGGCCATGGCCAGCCAGTAGCGGGCATAGCGGTTATCAGGCTTCTTGGTCAGGTACAGCTTATAGTTGTCAGCAGCGGTATAGAAGATAGACTCTGCATAGTACCTGTCTGCCAGCCTCAGCGTGGCATTTTTGGTCAGGCCGTTTGGCAGCTCGCGCTTCGTGAGCGGATCTCCTGCATATACTGACAGGGTCAGTAGTATAGCAGGCAGTATCATGAGTAAACTTCTTCTGGTCATGGGTTTAGTTTAAAGGCAATTAGTTTGGGTTTACAAAAAAACCTGCTTCGCCGGAGCTCGCAGGTTTTGTTTTATGGTTTGGCATATGCGCTCTATGGATTCATACACGGTATCCTGCCTGCTCCATATCAGAACCTCCGGCTAGGGAGAGACCTGCTGCCCTTGAATGACTTGATGCTCTCACCTACATAGGAGAGGCTGATCTCAAATGCACCACGGTTCTTGGTAGTAGCGGCGAGGCCGGATACATTCACATCATAGCCGAAGCCGAGGCGGATATTGCGAAACTCTGCCATAGCCATCGGTACTACTGCGTCACCTACGCGGTAGCGGAGACCGATGCTCATCGTATTATTCTTGCGGAAGCCTGTCTGGAAGTAGTAAGAGAAGAAGAGGCCTGGAGTGATCTCACGTGCTGGTCCCTGATTGAGGAAGAGGAACTCTGGAGAGATACTCATCTTGTGCTTCTTGTCGAGAAATGCCTCGAGGTTAAAGTCTACAGATATCTTGCGATAGAGATTGCCATGGCTCACACCGGTATTGACCAGTACTTCCTTTGGCTGTATCAGGTGGTATGCACCTACACCTATACCAAAGCGTACCTTGTCCTTGAAGTTTGACTTCCAGTAGAGACCAGCGTTGAAGTCGCCAGCTGTATAGCCACGTACAAAGCTCTCATTGGTAGTAGTGAGTGTCTGGTCATGGCTCACAAACTGATCTGCAAATGTCGGTTGGTCCAGGCGCTTCTGCACCAGTCCGCCCTGCAGGCCTACTGACAGACGGTGGTTGCCGTCCTTGCCAAAACCCTGATGATAGGCGAGGGAAATAGTAGCATTCAGGTAGTCGAGGCCGGCCTGGCCAGATTTATCATCGAGGAAACCCACCCCCAGAGCCAGTTTGCCATGCTTCAGGTAGCCCTCCAGCAGGGATACATCAGCATCAGCACCCACCGTGCGGAAGCCGTACGACTGGCCTAGCGCAGAGGTCCACTGCTGGCGGTACAGTACTGCCAGACGGTAGCTGCCATCATAGTTGCCTACGAGTGCCGGATTGAGCTGAGATGCAAAAGTGTAATACTGGTTGAAGTGCGGATCCTGCGCTTTCACAGCAGTGAACGCGACAGTACATAATACAGCAAGGGTAATACTGCGTAAAGTATTCTTCATAAAAAGGGTTTAGTTTCTAGTGGCTAAAACTAAGAACTTATCCCAATCCACAAAAACTTTTGTCCAAAAATAGTTGCACTTTACCCCTTAATTCATTGAACGGGAGTTGAAACGAGCTGATATTCACCGATACAAGCTGCTTCTTAAGCCTCCGTGTCTGAGGCTGGGGCGCTATCTTCACTGTCAGATGGCGGGATAGCGAGTGCCGGAGGTATCTGAGCGGGATATCGCTGGTAGTAAAAATATAAGGCTACAACACCGGCTATGCCTATGATGACCATGGCTATAGATATCAGCTCTGCCTGGCGGAAATAATGGCCCAGTAGCGGATATGTATCGCGCTCAGATACCGCCCTGATCTGCTCCACACTATATCGTTGTATCCCCGTCAGTATCGCAAAGATGAAGAATAGCATGCCTGCTTTGTTTGTCAGCCTCCTGCGCAGCAGATGCAGCACCAGGAAAATAGCCGTACACTCCAGAAACTCATACATAGGCGTAGGGTACACCGGTACGGGCAGCTCCCGGCAGGTCTCCTCCGTACAGCCGGGTATAGGTATGCCTTCGTTGGCTATATTGTGCGCATAGGTATCTGCCCAGAGTAGCTGAGGCATGTAGGCTGGCTTTGGGTCAGGGTGGGGTATGCCCCAATCGCTATCGCCTGATATCTGGCAGCCTATCCGTCCGATGCCTACAGCTAGTATGAAGCAATATGCCAGTGCATCAAACATGTGGGGGATGCGGATCTTCTTGACCAGGCTGTAGATGAGTAGTGCGAGGCCCGCACAGATCATACCCCCGAATACCGACAGGCCGCTAAATAAAGTACTGACCAGAGAGTAGGCTGTAGGATGGTCAAACATGCCCTTGTACGACTCCGGGCTCTCCAGATAGTTGAAAAAGCTCGAACCTGTGATACCGAAAATAGCGCAGATGATCACCAGATCGCCCACCAGGTCTGAGGTCCACTCTGTCTGTCCGTTCTTGTGGCTCAGTGCAGGCATCCAGCCGAGGGCCTCACGGCGCTTTAGCTCACGCGTGATCACATAGGCCGCCGCCAGAAACCCACAGGCTACCATGAAGCCATAGCTCTGGATAGGTATCCCGCTCAGAGGGAGGTGAGTCACTTCGCTCAGCCATTGGGTCAGGCGGGGATAGCATCTGAGTAATATCATGGAGCAATGATAAGCATAGAAAATGACAAGACAGCCGACTGATGAGCATGTGAAGAGGCATGCGTAGCAAATATCGGTCATCTGGGTTATAGTTCATTTAACTATCTTCCGGTACGGTTATTGATTTTGTCATATATAAATGTCATGCCATTGAGAAATATCCTTTTGCTATGTGTATGCTGCTGGAGTCTGGCGGCGGCGGCTCTCTCCCCGGCTGCAGTAGACACCACGCATGTCAGCACCCAGGCGGTGGAGTGTGATACCGTACGGACGGGTGTGTACATCACCAGCATACATGATATAGACTTCAAGCAGAATGAATATACCATAGATCTGTGGCTCTGGATGCGCTATGAAAACCCCGCCCTGGATTTTTACAACAATCTGGAGGTGCCCCAGGCCAAGTCCGTGGTCAAGTCATTTGCCACTATAGACTCCAGCGGAGATGACCTCTACCTGCTCATGAAGCTCCAATGCGTAATGCAGGACTCGTGGCGCATCAGCAATTTCCCTTTTGATGCCCAGGTACTGCGTTTTTCTATAGAGAACTCTCAGTTTGATGCCAAGTCAATGGTCTTTGTGGTAGATACCGTAGGCAAATCTTTTGACCCGCGTTTTACCCTCCGCGGCTGGAATATCGATACGCTCAAGGTCCGGAGCAGCGTACGAAAGTACGAGACAAATTTTGGCGATCAGCGGATCGAAAAGCCTCATATGGAGTATAGCTCCTTTAAGGTCAAAATAGATGTGAGCAGGGATGCATTAGGCCTTTTTATGAAGCTGTTTCTCGGCATGTATATGGCATTTCTGGTAGCCTATATGTGCTTCTACATCCATATAGATAATACGGACTCCCGCTTCAGCCTGAGTGTGGGTGGCCTTTTCGCCGTAGTGGGCAATAAGTATATCGTAGATGCCTCTCTGCCCGAGTCGGTCACCTTTACACTGGTAGACCTGCTACATGGCATCACGCTACTTTTTATCGTTCTTACCATTATAGGCAATGCGGTCAACCTGCGCTACAGCAAAATGAATCAGCATTCTAAAGCACAAAGATTCAATAAACTGATGCGGCAGGCGATATTGATCGCATACATCCTGCTGAATGCTATATTCATAGCCCGGGCTATGAATAAGTGGTAGAGAAAGACCTGATTAGTTATTTAGCCGCCCGGCTCAAATATTTTATTATCTTCGCACCTCTGTTTTCTATCTCTGTGGGTAGAAACTTTTACTTGAGTTCCGTAAAATTCAATAGTTTATAAATGAAGCTGTCCAGTTTTAATTTCAATCTCCCTAAAGAACTTATTGCCCTCTACCCTACACCAAACCGTGACGAGTCACGCCTGATGGTGGTACATAAGAAGACCGGCAAGATCGAGCATAAGACATTCAAGGATTCCCTGAAGTATTTTGACGAAGGTGACGTACTGATGCTGAACAATACCAAGGTATTCCCGGCGCGTATGTATGGTACCAAGGAGAAGACCGGTGCGAAGATCGAAGTATTCCTGCTCCGTGAGCTGAACCGTAGCGCCTTGCTTTGGGATGTGCTGGTAGATCCAGCACGTAAGATCCGCGTGGGCAATAAACTCTACTTTGGTGCCAATGACGAGCTGATCGCTGAGGTGGTAGACAATACTACGAGCCGTGGCCGTACTATCCGCTTCCTCTTTGACGGGGACTATGACAAGTTTAAGCGCATACTCTACAGTATGGGCGAGACCCCGCTGCCAAAGCAGATCAAACGCAATGTAGAGAAGAGTGATGAAGAGCGCTATCAGACGGTATTTGCCAAAAGCGAAGGCGCAGTAGCTGCACCCACTGCCGGCATGCACTTCAGCCGCGAACTGTTGAAGCGTTTTGAGATCAAAGGTATAGAGCTGGCCGAGGTGACACTTCATACGGGCCTGGGTACCTTCCGCACTATAGACGTAGAGGACCTGTCTAAACACAAGACCGACGCAGAATACATAGAGGTAGGAGAGAAGGCTGCCAAGATCGTAAATGTAGCAAAGGATGCTGGCAAGAAGGTGTGCGCTGTAGGCACGACTACTACCCGCGCAGTAGAGAGCTGTGTGTCTGCGCAAGGCTACCTGACACCGTACAAGGGGTGGACAAACCTCTTCATCCATCCTCCGTACGACTTTGAGATAGCCAATGCGATGATCACCAACTTTCACACGCCAAAGTCCAGCCTGCTCATCATGGCAGCAGCCTTTGGTGGCTATGATCTGATCATGAAGGCTTACGAAGTAGCGCTGAAGGAAAAGTACCGTTTCTTTACCTACGGTGATGCGATGCTGATCCTGGATTAAAAGTCAATACAATAAGATCATGATATACAATGGCCGGTAGAGATACCGGCCATTATTATTCAGTATGGTGAGTAAAGCCGCTTTTCTAGTTTCAATGAAAAATGAAAGCAGCTTACTTAATGATCATTTTCATCAGTGTGCCATAAAACCAATTGCGGTCAGCCAGCACCATCTTGTCTGTTATCTTGTCTGCAGAGTCCGCAAATCCCTCTATGTCCGTCAGTAGCTTGATAAATTGATCGTACTCTTTTTTATTGGCATCGCGGTCATCTATCATTTTGAGGTCACGTAGGGAGGAGCGCATCGGGTCTATCTCACGCTTGCGGCGCTCGCGTATGATCTTGACTGCCACCCGCCATATATCCTTGTCTCCGGCAAAGTATTCCATACGCTCGCCCAGCTTGGTACGGCGCTCTGCCAGGCCCCAATCTATGAGCGCGCGGATATTCATATTGGCATTGCCGCGGCTGATATCGAGTGCCTGCATGATATCGTCCGTACTGAGAGGCTCCTCAGATACCATGAGCAGGGCATGTATCTGGGCCATAGTGCGGTTGATGCCCCAGTTGGTACCCAGCGTCCCCCAGGTCTCTACAAATTGCTTTTTTGCTTCAGCTAGTTTCATGCAGCAATATTTTTCCGAAAATAAATGTAGTTACATAATTCTGAACTTTCAATAAAAATTGAAAATTTAACATGAAAAACTTGGTTTACCGCTTTTCATGCCTTTACCTTTGTATCCGCAAAGCAGCTGCAACGACGCAGTATAGGATCAGATAATATGAGTGCTGCTTTCAGAAAGCGACAGCCATGAATATCCTGGCATACATCATTTACCTCGCCATCACCTCAGTGATCACCATCAGGGTAGGACGCATATGCTATGAGAATGGATTCTGCTTCATAGAGCGGCTGATGAAAGATGATGAACACCTGAGCCGCACGATCAATAATATCCTGCTCACCTGCTACTACCTGCTCAATCTGGGGTATGCTGCCGTGCGCATCTACTTCTGGCAGCAGGTAGACGCGCTGCCTGCCCTGATCAGCTCTATAGCTGAGATGACCGGCAGTATCGTATTGACGCTGGCCTTGCTACACTATATGAATATGAGCTGCATCTACATCTACTCCCGTATCCGAAACAATTTCAATCATCATAAAAACCAAACTATATGAACAGCATCGTAACTGCCTACCTGATCTATCTGCCCATCGTGATCGCTCTCACATTTGTAGTGGCCCGCACCCTTTTCAATAATGGCAGGATCTTTATGCTCGATATCTTTCACGGCCGTGAGGATATAGCGGGCTCTACCAATAAGCTTTTTGAAGTAGGCTTCTACCTCCTCAATATGGGCTTTGCTCTCGTCATCACTCAGATCGATCTGATGAATCCAAATGCTCAGCGGATATTTGAGGTACTATCTATGAAGATCGGAGGCTTCTCTATCTACCTCGGAGTGATGCTTTTCCTCAATCTATACCTATTCTTCAGAGGTCGCCGCATATCTAAATGGCGCGCAAGCCAGACAGCTATCTTTACTACACCGGGCACTACTATGTAGTCCGACAGATATAGAGAAGACGTGATGGCTGGTAGAGATACCAGCCATTTTTTATTTGCCGCTAGGGAAAATTACCAGATTGGCCATGGCAAAGTTCCATATCATGGCGATGCTCACAGAAAGTAGCTTGGAGAAGTAGAAATTCAGCTTCATCCTATCGGAGAAGATATAAAGAGCGCTGGTCGCTATCAGAAATCCGACGGTCATAGATGCCGCAAACTTGACCGCCTGTGTGGCCAGCTCCGGGTCGTGATTATGAAAGGCCCAGATTCGGTTCAGGCAAAAATTAAACGAGGCAGAAATGATAAAAGAGATAGTATTGGAGATATACTTGTTTACCTTCAGCTTCTCTTTGAATAAATAAAGTGTACCAAAGTCTATCCCAAAGGCTGTACCGCCCACTACGGCAAACCTGATACCCTTTAAAACAAGCTCGTGGCTGATCTCCATGCGTGTGTCGAAGCGCGCAAAGATGCTTTATTTCTCCGATAGTTTGGAGTATTTAACTACTGCAAAGATCATCGTCCCCCAGCCCATCAAAAAGAATAATCCTCCGAAAGGTGTGACGGGGCCGAAGACCTCTTTGGGCAGGCCTGTGATGTCTATGGTAGCCAGTGCATAGAGTGAGCCTGAGAAAAGCACGATGCCTGTCAGGAAAAAATAAGCCGCTGTGAGCAGATAGCGCACGCCCTTCACATCATATAGTACAAATGCGATTATCGCAGCCAGGACGTGGTAAAACTGGTAAGCTACTGCCTTTTCCCATATGCGCGCTTGATAGTCATTGAGGTAAGGCTTCAGGGCGTGTGCCCCAAAGGCACCCATCGCTACTGCCACAAAGCCCAGAAGACAGATAGCGATTAGCATATTCTTATTGGTCATGACTAGTGGTGGGGTTTGAATTGGTAGATAGCCGCAGCAAAGATCTTGACGGCGATGGCGATAAGTATCACGCCAAAAAATTTCTTCAGCGCTCCGAGGGTAGACTTTCCGATCTTGCTCTCCAGCCAGTCTACTGATAGCAATACAATGTAGATGACGACCAGGTTTAGCAGGATGCCCACCACTATATTCTGCCAGGTGTAGACAGAGTGCAGTGACATGATAGTGGTCAAAGTGCCTGATCCTGCCAGCAGCGGAAATCCCAGCGGCACGATACTGCCCGACCGGCCCAGGTCTGGGTCTGAGCGGAAGAGGTTAATGCCCAATACCAGCTCCAGGCCCAGGATGAAGATCACGATGGACCCTGCTACAGCAAATGACTGCACATCTACTCCCATCAGCTTCAGGAGCTGCTCACCTACGAAGAGGAAGAGGATCATCAGGAAGCCCGCAAAGAGCGTAGAGATGCCAGGATGAAACTCCACCTGCCGGTTCTTCAGGCTGATGATGACCGGGAGGCTGCCTATCACATCTATCACCGCAAAGAGTGTAAATGTAATGGTCAATATGTCTGCTGCAGAAAACATGCTGCAAAAATAGCAAATACATGGCTAACAGTTTTATGTTCTAAGTGATAAGTTTTAAGTTCATATATCAATCCCTTGCAATGAAAAAAGTGATCATCGTAGGAGCCTCATCAGGCATAGGCAGTGACCTGGCTGTAGAGATGTCTAAACGTGGCTACGAGGTAGGCGTAGCCGCCCGCCGGCTCGAGATGCTGCAGCAGGTGGCCGCCCAGTGTAGCGGCAAGACCTATGTCAAATCTATGGACATGGCCAGTCACGATGAAGCGCGCACCAGGCTCGGTGAGCTGATAGAGGAGATGGGAGGTGCAGATATCATCGTGTACAATGCCGGTATAGGAGAGTCTAGCGGCAAATGGGAGAAAGAACACCAGATGCATGAGATCAATGCGGTAGGCTTTGCCGCCATCGCCAACTATGCTTTCAAATATTTTCGCGATAGCGGCAGGGAGGGCCAGATAGTCGGAGTATCCTCTGTGGCGGGCACGCGAGGCTCGCGCTATGCTATAGGCTATGGCGCTACCAAGGCATTTATGTGGAACTATATGCAGGGCCAGCGCCACAAGGCTGTAGCCGAGAAGCGCAATATCACCATCACAGATATCCGCCCCGGCTTCATAGACACGCCCATGACCAAGGGACAGAAGGGGATGTTCTGGGTAGTAGACTCGCCATATGCCGCGCGGCTCATAGCCGATGCCATAGAGGCAAAGAAGAAGGTAGCCTATATCCCTGGCAAGTGGGCATTCGCATCCTTCGTCATGCGTATGCTCCCGGATTTTATTTGGAACAGATCTTGATCTACAGCGTGTATGGAAGACAAAAAGCCAATAAACGCATACCTGAAATATTCCTCCATGGCCTTTCAAATGGCAGCTACGATAGGGATATTCGCATTTGCCGGATACAAGATAGATAAGCACTATCACATAGAGCGGCAGTGGTGGACCATCGGCCTCTCAGTAGTAGGTGTCGGTATTGCACTATTCAGTGTAATCAAAGATTTCATAAAGCCTGCTAAATAGCCTTACCTTTGCAGTATATGATGAAGGGATTTTTTGTCAAGCTGGTCATTCTGACCGTGTTTTCAGCAGGCGTGCTTTATGCACTGGATTCACAGGGATTCTTTGCAGCCTATGAGAGCTTCGTATGGATCAGCCTCGCATTTATGTTGGGCGTCACGGCGCTCGTGTACCTCATATTTCTCCGGGCACTGGCTATCAAAGATCACAGCAGCTTTATGATGGCCTTCGGCTCAGCTTTCGCTATCAAATCTTTTGCCTCACTGGCATTTGTATCTTATTTTATTTTTTTCCGCCCGATAGAAGATAAGTACTTTATCCTGCCATTTTTCGGTTTGTACTTTGCCTATACGGGGCTGCTGGTACTGCACCTCTGGCAGATCACAAAACGCAGGCCACTGCCGTAGGTTTTTCCCTCAGTAATATCAGGTTTTGCACTCTAGCTGCAAATTGTATTTTTGCGGTTCAAATTTCAGAAATACAATGAGCGCTACTCCTATCCGTGACTTTGTCACCAAGCACTACCTCCACTTCAATGCAGCTGCCCTCGTAGACGCAGCCAAAGGCTATGAGACACACCTGGCAGAAGGTGGCAAGATGATGATCACCCTCGCAGGTGCCATGAGTACTGCCGAGCTGGGCCTCTCTCTGGCTGAGATGATCCGCCAGGACAAGGTACAGATCATCTCCTGCACCGGCGCCAATCTGGAGGAGGATATCATGAATCTCGTAGCGCACTCTCACTACAAGCGTGTACCAAACTATCGCGATCTCTCACCACAGGAAGAGTGGGACCTGCTGGAAAATCACTATAACCGGGTCACAGATACCTGCATACCTGAGGAAGAGGCATTCCGCCGCCTGCAGAAGCACATCCACAAGGTATGGAAGGATGCAGATGATAAAGGCGAGCGCTACTTCCCGCATGAGTATATGTACAAGATGCTCCTCTCTGGTGAGCTGGAGCAATACTATGAGATAGACCCTAAGAATAGCTGGATGCTGGCCGCGGCCGAGAAGAATATCCCTATCGTAGTGCCAGGATGGGAAGACTCTACTATGGGTAACATCTTCGCCTCATACATCATCAAAAATGAAATGAAGGCTACTATCATGAAGTCTGGTATCGAGTACATGGTGTGGCTCGCAGACTGGTACCGCAATAACTCCGCTGGCAAGGGCGTAGGCTTCTTTCAGATAGGTGGTGGTATAGCTGGAGATTTCCCGATATGCGTAGTTCCTATGATGTATCAGGATCTGGAGTGGCATGATGTGCCGTTCTGGTCATACTTCTGCCAGATCAGTGACTCTACCACATCCTATGGCTCATACTCCGGTGCCGTGCCAAATGAGAAGATCACCTGGGGCAAGCTGGACATCACTACTCCTAAGTTTATAGTAGAGTCAGATGCGACGATAGTAGCGCCACTGATCTTCGCCTACCTGCTGAAGTGGTAATTAAGGAATGTATTTAGGATAATACTGTTTAAGAATAGTAAAGCGGCTCAGATGAGCCGCTTTTTTGTTGCTATTCATGCACAACGGATTATGGCGCAGTATCGTCTTCTATCTTACTACTTCGTCATAAATTCCGTTACATTTATGAGAGGTACAGTTTCTATGAGGAAATGCTTTACTCTACTATGCACAGCTCTGATCATGCTATGCTGCTGCATAAGTGGCCAGGCACAGGTCAGCGTGACCTACAGTAGCACAGCCTCCATCTGCTACAATGATGGTACCCTCACAGCTGCTGCCGCTAGTGGTGTAGCGCCCTACACATATAGCATCCTGTCCGGCCCATCGGGCCCATCCATGAGCTATCCTATCACACTTCCCGCAGGCAGCAGTACTTTTAGCAACCTGCCTTCCGGCACTTATGTGGTACAGGCCACAGATGCTACCGGCGCTACTGGTACGGTGAGTGGTACCGTGGCCGGTACGTATCAGTTTCCCCTCTGCAATCTCATGCAGGCTGGGCTCAACATCGTTTGTAATGCCTCCCGTGGCAAGCCGCCATATCAGTATGCCATATCCAGCACCGGCGCCAACACAGGCTTTGGTCCCTATCAGTCTTCTAATACTTTCTCCAACCTATGCCCCGGCACCTACTGGGTCAGGGTGCAGGATGACTGCGGTAATATTTATACGACCACCACAAACTTTGACTACACGCTCAGTTATTCTCTGCAGTGTGTCAATTTTACCCAAGGCACACTATCTGTCACCGGTCAGTCAGGGCGTGCGCCATATACCTACACAGCTGTCGGGCAAACGAATACTACCGGAGTTTTCACGGGATTGGGCCGCGGCTATTCCGGTGCTTTTTCTATCACTGATGCCTGCGGCAAAACGAATATCTTTCAGCTCACTCCGGCCAGTGCGCAGTTTACGGGGCACTGCCCGTTTGATAATAGTATTTACCTGAGCCGTTTTACGCAGACGTCAGGGCTGCCTACGCCTGCATCGGTCACATATATCTGTACCGATTGTTCGCCGGTACAGTCCGTCACAAATCCACCCTCTGGCAGTCCGGTCTTTCAGGGTGTCGCGCTGGGGCAGACCTATTCTATCTCTGTGATCACATCAGACTGTGGTGGGGATACGACACACGCCTACTATACCCCCTCGCAAGCTCCCGGCAACCTGCAAACCGTTTACCTGGGATGCAATAGTTTTAAGGTCATCCTATCAAACGCCGCAGGTCCCGTGAATCTGTCTCTGATCGACTCTTTTGTACTGCGAGATTTTACTACGCAGGCCACTATTGAGGTCAATAATACCGGAATATTTCACGGCGTACCAGCCGGAGCCTATTATGTCTGGGCATATGCCCCACGTGCTTGCCTCGCACCGACTTACACGCTGGTCACTCTACCGCATTTGCCGTCCAGCTGCTCCTATATTATGATGGACTCTTCCTGTCAGGCATTATGGGAGTATAGTATCACACCCTACGGTGCAGAGCATTATACATTGACTGATGCAGCCGGTGCTACCGTACAGGGCAGGCATATGCTGCGTGGAGGCCAGCCTGTCATCAATTTCTATAATATCCATCCCGGTACGTACACACTCGTATCTGATAGCGGCTGCACATGGACGCCCGCTTTTGACCCTGTACCTGCTATCGGATCTTTTGCCTACTCATCCCGGTCCTGCACAGGCAGGCAGTACCTGCATATAGAGGACACGCCGGCACTATACTGCAATAATATCCGCCTCAAAATGTACCACGGAGGCAATCTCCTGGTCAATACCGCCTACCCGCAAGGGCAGATCAATACAGATATACAGGTGGCGGACTCTGGCTGGTACTCCTATCAGATCTATGTTGCCTCATATGCTGGTGATACATCACTGGTGAAATATGACACGATATGTCCAATAGATACCGGATCTGTATACATGGGCTATGGATCAGTACCCTATCCATATTCTGATGTGCTCTACAGCTGTGGCAGTAGTGTGCTCCCTGTGTACCATATCTACGGGGGGCAGTCTCCCTATACCATTGAGATACCGGGTTTAGATACCGTGATCCTTCATGGCAATACAGGCGTCTTTCCTACCGGCGTATCTGGTACTTATAGCATCATCGCCTTTGATAGCTGCGGCATCAGCAGGAGTTTTACATTCACCATACAGGATACCTGCACACCGGTGGTCTGCGCTGCACTAAGTGCGCGCAGCGATACTACTATATGCGCGGGCAGTAGTGTTCTACTCAGTGCAGATGCCAGTGAGCCAGGCGGTGGGTACAGCTGGACCGGTGGCGGCGCCCATCAGGATACGCTGGTATCTCCTGCGGCTACTACCACATACATCGTGAGCTATGCACAGAACCGCTGTCCTGTGGTCAGCGATACGGTGACGGTATCAGTGGTCAGTATGCCGGTGGTGATCTTACCGTCAGTGGTGGTATGCGAGGGACAGAGTGCTATTATTACTGCTGCTGGTACTCCAGCTGGTGGCAGTTACATTTGGTCGCCCGGGGGAGCTACTACTCAGAGTATCACTATCACAGCAGCCACGGGTTCTGCTTACACTGTTTCTTATAGCATACCGGTGTGCCCGGCTGCTGTAGATAGCAATAGGCTCACAGTGTCACCTACCCCCGTAGTTATGGCCTCTTCCATTGACGCCGTTTGCTATACCCCAGATGGCAAAGCCATAGCCCAAGCCTCAAGTGGCACCCCTCCATACACCTATCTCTGGAGTGATGCCACTCATACGGCTACCGATACACTCTATGGCCTGTTGGCAGGATTCTCCTATACCGTGACTGTTTCTGATCAGAATCAATGCTCCGCCACAGCAGTGGTGCAGATAAATGGCACCATACAGCCGCTGGATATCGTGCAGGATTCTCTCGCCGATCTTAGCTGCGCGGGATCTGGTGATGGCTATATTTCCATCAGTGTTTTAAACTCCGGTCAAATCACTTATCAGTGGAGCCCTGCAGGTAGCGACTCGGTCCTCACCGGCTTGCAGCCTGGCACTTATTCGCTCACTGCTACAGACCCTGCAGGGTGTAGTGGTACGATGAGTTTCACTATACATGAGCCGCCAGTAGTCGCGCTGGAGGCGCTGCCGCTCGATACACTCATCAGGGAGAGTGATGCGCTGTCATTTACTACACTACTCGCACCTGCACCATCAGGCACCGTCACCTATACCTGGACTCCCGGCCTCGGGTTGGACTGCAATACCTGCCCCAGACCTGTATTTCAATCTGGTGCAGGCAGCTACCAGTATGTAGTGACGGTAAACTATAACAACGTATGCCAGCTCACAGATACTGTGCACGTCAGGGTATATAGCGAGCACATACTCTTTACCCCAAACGCATTCACGCCAAACAGCGATGGCCGCAATGATATCTTCTTCGCCTATCCCGTAGGGGCAAAGTATTTCAATATGCGCGTCTTTGACCGCTGGGGAGAGAAGGTGTTTGAAAGCCTCGACCCAGCCATAGGCTGGGATGGTACCTACCGCGGCAAACTACAGGAGCCAGGTATTTTTGTCTATCTCTTAGATGTCACTTTCAACGATGGCTACAGCGTGCGCGACAAAGGCACTGTGACACTCATCAGGTAAACGTCATGTCTGAGAGTCAAACGGTCTGGATAAACGCGACTAATTTTATCGTGACGATGACAGTCGGAAGTGAGGAGAATACATTGGCTTGATATCCGTGCCATCTAATAGCCATTGCAGAGGCATCCTGGAGGGCACGACTACTTTCTCTACCTTGACAAAGGTGCCGAAAAGCCTATCCCATATCCGGGTAGTAACGCCATGATTTTTTTTAGGATCGTGAAAGTGGTGATAAAAGTGATGTTTTCTCAGAATGATAAAGGGCATAGCTATGGGATCTTTAGCATGGAAACGGTAATGCACGATTTCATATAATCCATACATGCCCATAAATCCTACAGTAAACATCATGGCAGCAGAAAGCGATATAAAAAGGCAGAGCAACGCGACAAGCACAAGAGATACCGACAATGCTGCTATCGCCTTGGAGGAGGCGGGAGCAAAGTAATTGGCCTTGGTGTGATGCTGCAGGTGCTCGGTCTTGAAAAAGTTTTTCCCTTTGTGAACGTGCCCCAGGAAACGGTGCAGTAGATATTCAACCAAAGTCCAGAATATGACACCCGTGAGAAAAGCTATAGCTATGAGCATAAGTACGATTTATACTATTAAAGCTAGGGCGGTTTTGCGAAACGTCTTACCCCTATTTCCTGAAACGTTATTTTTCACTGTCGAACAGTAAGTATGCAAAAAAAAGACGGCCCCATCCGGAGCCGCCTTTTGTATTTTCCAGTCAACTGCCAACCGGCAACTGACACCTATTTACTTCAGCCCCAGCGCTACACGCTTGAAAGCCTTCACTGCGAGACCTTTCTCTACCTCGCCGAGGTGCTGAGCTACAGTTTTGCTACCATCCTTTACGAATGGCTGTGTATTGAGGGTGTTCTCTTTCAGATATGATTGAGCAGCGCTCTCAGCTATCTTCTGGAGGATGTTCTCAGGCTTGCCGGATGCAGCAGCCTTTTCTTTAGCGATCGCTACTTCGCGGTCTATCACCTCTTGAGATACGCCAGATGCGTCTACAGCCAGTGGATTCATAGCCGCTACCTGCATAGCTACGTCCTTGCCTGCTACTGCGTTAGCATCGCTCTTGGCATTGCTCAGAGATACCAGTACGCCGATCTTATTGCCGGCGTGGTTATATGCTACGATGTTTTCGCCGGCCAGCGTCTCATATGCAGATACAGCGATCAGCTCGCCGATAGCAGATACTTTCTCTTCTACCTTACCCTTGATGGTAGTGCCATCCATAGGGAGGGCGAGTACATCATCCAGCGTCTTGGCGTCAGCCTCCAGAGCCGCCTTGGCGATAGCCTCAGCCAGGCCGCGGAAGTCTTCATTCTTTGCCACGAAGTCTGTCTCGCAAGACAGGTATGATACTACACCGCGTGAGCCATCTGCTGTAGTCAGCGCTACGATGCAGCCCTCCAGAGAGTCACGGCCGGCACGCTTCTCAGCTACCTTAGCGCCCTTCTTGCGCAGGTAGTCTACGGCAGCTTGTACGTCGCCGTTTGATTCTGTCAGTGCCTTTTTGCAGTCCATGAGGCCAGCTCCGGTCAGGTTGCGCAGCTCGTTTACGAGGCTCGCGGTGATTGTGATTGTTGACATTTTGATTATCCTTTTATTATTGGTTTTAAAATAAGAGTCCTGTTACTGTTTGCCGGATCTTGAGGTCACCGGCTGTTCCTTAAAAAGACTTGCCAAGATGCAGGGCAACTTGGCAAGTAATATCAGCAGACGATTAAGTCGATATTATCTTTTAGGTCCGCCTGCGCCGCCACGGTTGCCACCGCCCGGTCCGCCACCTATACGGCTACGGCCAGAGCCGCCACCGCTGCCAGACCTGCCACGGCCACGGCCGCCTTCTTTCTTGTCGCCACCAGCCTCATCGAGACCAGCTACGCGATCGAAGTTGTCAGCATTGGTATCCTCTTCTTCTTCAGCGTCCTTGCCATCTGTAGCG
>CAZNDJ010000049.1:0-24536 GCA_964571705.1 uncultured Chitinophagaceae bacterium | reverse complement strand
CGTCGCTTTCGCCGGACTGGTATTTATGTAGAGCGTATCTCGCGACATGAGTAGCATAGAGCTGTGCAGTTGTTGTTCACTCGTTCACTACTGCCAGAGACAGTGAACGAGTGAACAAGACCGCGCCCTCGCATTTATCAAAAGACGTTAAAACCCGTCAGGCATGTATGGAATAAACGCAGCTCCCGCGTTATATCCCTAAACGATCCAACCATGTCTAAAACCACCTCCCTCTGCTGCACTGCAGCAGCAGCCCTAGTCATGACCCTCTCCTGCAGTCAGCGCAAGTCTGAAAGTAAAGACACCATAGTAGTAGAGCGATCTCCTGCCCGGTCACAGCAGGAGAAAAGTGCTACAGAGTCACCCGCTACTGGCAGCGGCTCCTATCGCACAGCAGCAGACGCCGCATCTCCCGCAAACAAGAAAGATGAATCCGAACCGCCACATGACCTCACCTCTGCCGCCGCCTCTGTGACTGATAGAGACGGGATGCGCTTCGTACGCACTGCCGATATCCGCTTTCAGGTGCGCGATGTGGCTGAGGCTACCTATGCCATGGAGGATATCACCGCGCGCTATGGGGGCTTTGTGACCAGCACTGACCTGCACAGCACCATAGAGCGGCAGGAGACGGTGCCTGTGTCTGAGGACTCCTCTCTGGAGGTGACCTGGTACACCGTGCAGAATGATATCACCCTGCGTCTGCCTGCTGCGCGTATGGACTCTGCGCTCAGCGCCATGACACCGCTGGTGGGCTTTCTCGATCACCGCGTGATACATGCAGATGATGTATCCGGCCAGCTGCTGTCCGAGGCTATGAAGCAGCAGCGCAACGCCATGCACGAGCGGCGCATGGACCGGGCCATGGACGACCACCAGGTCAAGTCACAGGAGCTGACAGAGGTAGCTGAGAATGCCCTCGCCGCACGCGAGCGCGCGGATGATGCTGTACTGGCCAGCCGCACTATGGAGAATCAGATCCGCTACAGCACCCTCCACTTTGTGGTCTATCAGCATGAGGCCAGCCGCCGCCTGCGCATAGCCAATCCTAAGACGCTGCCACACTATGAGCGCCCGCTGCTGCTGGAGGCCTATGAGGCGCTGCAGGATGGCTGGTATATCCTGCGTCATGTACTGGTGTTTGTGATCCGCTGCTGGGCCTTTGTACTCGTGGGCCTGCTGGGCTACATGCTATGGAAACTGCGCACAAGGAAACAGTAACTCTAGAGCATAGAGCATAGAGAATAGAGATTAAGGAATAGAGATTAAGAAAATCCAGGCTCTATAATGCTGCTATGTTGCAAGCCCGCTATCAATTGTCAATTGCCAATTATCAATTGATGATTATTCACTCTTCCAAATCTTATCCCCTGCTTTTTCTATTTGCTTCTGGCGCTTGTCAGTGTCGCGGCGGAGGCGGGTATGCATATGGTGTGCATCACTGATGCCTGAGTGGATGTGCGCATTCATATGTATGCTGTCGTGCCACTGGCCTATCAGGTCCTGCAGCTTGTCTATCCGCTTGGTATCGCGGTCAGAGAGTATTGCCTTGCGCTCAGCCTCGGGCAGCAGCTCCGCAGCGTAGATCACTTGCTTCATATGCTTGCGCAGGGAGTGGTAGTGGCCGCTTTTGCGGGCTTTGTTCCAGCGCTTGTGCAGCTTGTGTACCAGGTGGCCGCAGTAGTCAGGCAGGTCTACCTGGCAGGTGCGCACTTCGGCTACTACATCCTCCACATGGTGGTCCAGGTCCTGCAGGTATATCGGCACCTCATCGCGAAATTTGCGCGACAGCGCACCTACCATACGGCGGTGATGCGTAGCGGCTTTAGTGTCCTTGCTATCGCTGGCTATGCGGTCGCTCATCAGGGCAGCATCACGCAGCCTGCCCGCCTGGCGGAAGATGGTCCTGTAGCACGAGAAGTGCCCCTCCAGGTCCATACCGCAGCTATCGTGCAGCACTGTCATCATCGCCTTGATACGCTTGATAGCTACGCGCGCGCGGTGTATATCCTCGCCACGGGCGGAGCGGGCGTAGGTGATTAGCGCCTTGCGGCATTTCTCATGCTGCTGCTGGTAGTAGTCCTCTATGGTGGCGGTTGGCATGACACATATTTTGCAAAGATAAGCTGCGCACATATTACGGTATCATTAAATCAGCTGCCTCGTGAGAGGATTTTCGTCATAGGCACAAAACCTTTGCCAAGGGCAAAATATCATCTGCCGGGTCAAAATTTTTTGCTATAGATTTGCAGTATGAAAAGGATAGCCACCCTCCTGGTACTCGGCGCAGTGCTCCTGCTCGCATCACAACCTGCATGGTCTCAATGCGCTATGTGTACCGCCGTAGCCGATGAGGCCGCCAAGAACGGCTCCTCTGCCGCAGACGGGGTCAATAAAGGTGTCCTCTTCCTCTTTGTGTCTCCCTACCTCATAGTGGGGACTATCGGCTTCCTCTGGTGGCGGGCACGCAGGCGCGCACAGCAGGAGCTGGCGGGCGCTACGGTATAGTCTACACGGTCCAGGATCTTCTGATATCAGGCCTGCGGCTGACCCTCAGCGGCCACCATCCACATGATGCCAAACCTGTCTGTCAGCATGCCAAACCACGGCGACCAGAAGGTCTGCTGCATCGGCATGTTCACTTTGCCTCCGGCACTCAGCGCTGCAAAAATGCGGCTGGCCTCCTCCTGCGTAGCAGCAGTATATGACAGGGAGAAATTGTCCCCTATCGTAGCGCGTGGCATAGAGCCCGGCATATCGCTGCCCATCAGTACATTGAGCCCCAGGGGTAGGGCTACATGCAGGATGCGGGCCTTGTCTGCATCACTCATAGGCTGCGCGCCGGGTGCCTCGCCATAGGTCATGTAGGTAGTGTACTCACCGCCAAAGATCTCTTTGTAGTAGGCGAATGCAGCAGCGCAGTTGCCGTTGAAATGCAGATAGACATTCAGTGCCATAGTGTGTGGTTTAGACAGGGCAAGATAGCAAAGATGCACCGATCATGATATGGCCTTCGGCCAAAAAACAACAAGGTGATGGTCAGCAAGACAACACGTGTCATACCACACAGATTTTATACTTCTGACTGATAGCCCATTGCAAAAATGTGCGCAAATCTGACCCCCTTTAAACTTTTTCTTAATATAGTTGCCGTACCTTGCAGTACACTTTTTTTTTCATGAAGAGGGATACCACATACTACCGGGTGCAGATACTGCATATGGCAGATAACCTGCCCGCAGGGTACATATGCCGCCGCCGCAATCCCTATCGCACAGCTGCAGATAGTACTCCTACAGCTCCTCCGCAGCCCAAGACACTCGAAGATATCCATCCCCGCATCTATCGCCTGAAGGCTTTTCTCTGATTCTTTTTTGCGTTGCTTTCTTACGTCTTTCTACGCCGTTGTTATCTTTATAGGTACAGACCAAACACACATTATCCAATCCATGA
This sequence comes from uncultured Chitinophagaceae bacterium, assembly GCA_964571705.1. Classification (GTDB taxonomy): domain Bacteria; phylum Bacteroidota; class Bacteroidia; order Chitinophagales; family LD1; genus UBA1941. The sequence continues at coordinate 21,083 of CAZNDJ010000049.1, read as the reverse complement.
AAAAGGAACTCAACGCTAAAGAAAGTAAAGCACTGCTCGATACTCTGCAGGCACGATTTGATAAACATCCCGCGCGGCACAAGGGTATAGCCTGGAGCCAGGTGTCAGCACGCCTGCTGCAGCATCCTGCCAAACTGTGGACACTAAACCAAATGGAGGCTACCGGTGGCGAGCCGGACGTGATAGCCTACGACAAGAAGGCAGATGAATACACCTATGCAGACTGTGCAGCAGAGAGCCCTAAGGAAAGGCGCAGCCTCTGCTATGACCGCCGCGCACTGGACGCGCGCAAGGAAAATAAACCCAAAGGCAGCGCCATGGAGCTGGCTGCTGATATGGGCGCAGCGCTACTGACAGAGAGCGAGTACCGCGCCCTGCAGGACCTCGGCCCCTTTGACCTCAAGACATCCAGCTGGATACAGACACCGGACCATGTGCGCAAACTCGGTGGCGCATTATTCTGTGACCGCCGCTACGATACGGTCTTCACCTATCACAATGGTGCAGAATCGTACTATGCCGCGCGCGGCTTCCGCTGCTCGCTCAGGGTCTGATCACTTTGCTATCCGCTCCACCAGGTCTACCAGACGTGCGGAGTAGCCATACTCATTGTCATACCAGCCCAGCACCTTCACCATATTGCCCACCACTGAGGTCAGCTCCGCGTCAAAGATGCACGAGGCCGGGTTGCCCACTATATCTGCAGATACGATCGGGTCCTCCGTGTACTCCAGGTAGCCCTTCAGCTCGCCCGCAGCAGCTGCCTTGAATGCGGCATTGATCTCCGCTATCGTGGCCGGCCTGTCCAGCAGGCAGGTGATCTCTGTGATAGAGCCATCCAGCACCGGCACCCGCATACCACTGCCACCCACCTTGCCCTCCAGGTCAGGGAATATCTTTGTGATCGCCTTGGCAGCACCCGTAGTGGTAGGGATGATAGAGTGCGCTGCTGCACGCGCACGGCGCAGGTCCTTGTGCGGAGCATCATGCAGGCGCTGGTCGCCGGTATAGGCATGCACAGTGTTGATATACGCATCCACTATCAGCCACTTGTCATGCAGCACTTTGATCATCGGTGCGGCACAGTTGGTCGTGCAGGATGCGTTTGATATCACAGGTTCATTGCCGTCCAGCACGTGGTCATTCACGCCCAGCACTACGGTCTTGATGTCATTGCTTTTCGGTGGTGCGCTGAGGATCACTTTCTTTGCGCCAGCCTTGAGGTGCAGCTCCGCACTCTCTCTATCCAGAAAGTGCCCCGTACTCTCCAGCACCACATCTACGCCGTAGTCCGCCCACTTCAGTTGATCGGGAGCTTTCTCCGCAGTGACCGGTATCTCGCGGCCATCTATCACGATACCTTTGTCGGTATGTGAGACATTTGTTTTTGATACGCCGTGTACTGAGTCATACTTATACAGGTGGGCGAGTGTCCTGGTATCCGTCAGGTCATTGATCGCTACGATCTCTATGTTGTCATTGCCCTGCGCTATGCGCGTGAATACGCGGCCTATCCGGCCAAATCCGTTGATCCCTACTTTTATCTTTGCCATGTATGTGGTTTATAGCTTGCGCTAAAGTGATTTCAATATTAATGCCACGAAATTAACAGATAGCATATTACCTGACGGCAAAGATTTATCTTAGTGTGCACAAAAACCACCCTATGCTCAAGGCCAACACCATAGACGACTACATTGCCCTTGCCCCAGCGGCCGCACAGGAGCGGCTGCACGAGATAAGGGACATCATAGCCCGCGCCGCGCCACAGGCCACAGAGGTCATCAGCTACGGCATGCCCGCCTACCGGCAAAACCGCGTCCTCGTGTACTTTGCAGGCTATGAGCGTCACATAGGTTTCTATCCCACATCCTCTGGCGTCCGTGTTTTTGCGAAGCAACTGTCACAGTACAAAACCTCAAAGGGAGCCGTACAGTTTCCGCTAGGCCAGCCGCTACCTGCCAAACTCATCACCGACATCGTAAAGCACCGCGTGAAAGAAGATGCTGCAGAGAAAGCGCTCCTTGCTAAACCCAAAACAGACTGGACCGCAGGCCTCAGCGCACCTGCCCGTCGCGCTCTCAGCGCAGCAGGTATCAAGACAGCAAAGCAACTCGCTAAACACACGGAAGCCGACATCCTGTCACTACACGGCATCGGTCCCACCGCCATGCCCAAACTGAAAGCCGCGCTGAAAGGAGAGGGGCTCTCCTTCCACAAATAGCAACATGCCTTCTCGCCGTATGGCATAAATAAAAAGAGCGGGACATATGCCCCGCTCTTTCCTTGTATAGTTTATCGATCTCTTATTCTTTTACGATCTTGTAGGTCTCGGTGCCTATCTGCAGTACATAGATGCCCTCTGTCAGGCTGCTGGTAGAGAGTATCGTGGTACGGTCAGTGATAGTGCCGCGCTGCACCATGCGGCCTGTCAGGTCTGTGAGCGTATAGTCGCTATTGACCATAGCTGGTGTCACGCGTACATTGAGCTGGCTTTGCACCGGATTAGGGTAGATGGCTACACGGTCTGCGTCAGCATCGTTGATACCTGTAGCGCCTTTCTTATTGTAGGCATGCTGCTTGGTCAGGAGGCCGTCGCGGCTATTCAGCACATAGAGGTCATACCAGCCACCCGGAGATCCTGCAGGGAACTGCAGCGTAGCCTCCAGCGTATTGCTATTGATGATCGTCACATTGGTCGCTGTCGCGTTTGGTACAGACGAGCGGTGTGTCATACCCAGCCATACCACCGTAGTAGAGCCCGGATAGCCAAAGCTCGTACCGCTGCCCATCACACGCAGCGTAGTGCTGTCATTGCCTGTCGTATCCAGCGGATTGACCACTACGATACCCGCTATGGTATCCGTCACTACAAAGGCATACGGCAGTGAGATATAGCCATCCCAGTCATCGTAGAGATTGAGGTCATAGAAGCCAAGCGGCTGGTTATTCTGCACAGATATATTGGCTGTGATCGTGGTCGGGTCCAGCACGCTGAATGAATTGACCGGGATATAGGAGCTGCTACCCTGAGAGAAGTAGAAGTAAGTGCCGGTACCCTGGTCAAAGTGTGTATTGAGGCCGCTGATGGTCACATCCAGCGTCGTACCTACCGCAGCATAGTTAGTATCTACTGATGCGATCTGCGGTACCTGCCCCTGCAGCACGGTGAAAACAGCCTGTGCATAGGCGCCGGTGCCACTATAGTCACTCACAGATACATCGTATAGCCCCGTAGGTGCGGTAGATGGTATATTGACCACCGCAGAGAGGTCTGTGCTGCTTTGCACATTCATCGTGTATGCGGTGAAGTAACTATAGCTACCCTGGCTGAATGTGATGTAAGTAGAAGTGCCCGGGTTGAAGCTGCCGGTCGTGCCTGATATCTGCACGGTCAGTTGCGAGTTTTGCTCGCCTGAGCTGGGCGTGATGCTGGTGATGGTGCCCTGCGCGCTCACAGCGAGTGAGGTGAGGGCCATACTGAGCGAGAGGAGTAGTGTTTTCATTCTGGATGAAGGTTGTTTTGGTTTTCAAATTTTCTGGCCGCTGCTGTGTCACCATCCTCGTGGCGGATCACATAGGCGATATCTTTCCATATCTGTACTCTCAGTGGCCTCTGGTAAAGATAGGCCTTTCTTAAAAGATTGCGCTCCCAGAGAGGCTTTTTTTCTATCTCGGAGAGCCGTAGTGTCACGATACTGTCATATTTGCCCGCAGCCTCCTGCCGCATCCCTGTCAGCACCGTGCCCATCACCACTTTCACAAAGCGGACATAGCGCGGGTCATCCATTGTATCCTGCGCCATGCCCAGGTACCAGGCCGCCGAGTCTGTCTGATGCGCGTTGTACTTGATGGCACATAGATTCAGCGCCGCATCGGGAAAACCCGGCGCATACACCAGCGCCTCGCGAAAGTAGCGCTCAGCATTCGGCTTGTCTCCTGCCATGCTGCGGCAGGTGGCCACATTGCTCAGTGAGTAGGCGTGGTAGGGATTGGCCATCACCGCTGCGCGGAAATCACGCTCTGCGCCCCAGAGGTCATTTTGCGCGAAGCGCAGCATACCGCTGTAGAAAGCCACCGGCGTAGCAGTACCATCCAGCAGGAAGTAGCGCGGATCTATGGCATCCAGCTCGGCGCGCTGTGCACCCATATCCCGTATCTCGCGCACAGCAAAGAACCGCCGCAGGTGTATCTCGCTCCACATCTTCTGGCCGGAGTACCATGCGCCGCAGAGCAGCATCACAGCTATCAGTGCATACAGGTAGCGCGGCATCGGCACTGCCGTAGCACCGCCGGTATGCTCCTCCCTGAGGATAAAGAATACAAAGAAGGCCAGCAAGATACCATGCTCTGCCCGCTCCCGCGGGAAAGCAAAGCCCGCATACACCGCATAGCCCGCCAGCCCAAAGGCCAGGCAGTACAGGAAGAGGTCCCTTGGTTGCGCCATTATCCGGCGCAGCAGCCTGTAGCCGGTATATAGCCACGCCACCGCCACGGCCAGGAAGGCGAAGAGGCCCTGGTCGCTCAGTATCCACAGGTAGTCATTGTGCGGCTGCTGAAAGAAGGTGGTGTAGTCCCTGAGGCCTACTATACCATAGCGCATATTCATCACGCGCCAGCTGCCCATACCGCTGCCCAGAGGTATGTACTGCGTGAAGATGTGCCACGTCGCGGCCCACAGGTGCTGCCGCTCACGCACCGTATTCCGCTTATTGTAGAAATCAGCTATGTAGTCACCCGCATTCGTATGATTCACAAACCAGTGAAAGCCTGCGAAGGCCACCACCACAGCTGCCACCGCGATAGCCGCATGGTACCAGCGTGGCCGCCACCAGCCGGTGGCATAGAGGTACACAGCGCCTGTGACCAGCGCAGCCACTGCGCCCGCCACCCATACTGCGCGTGAGAGGGTGATGGCTAGTATCACCAGCGTGCATAGCAGCGTGATAGCTCCAGGTATCCGCCACCGGCCGCCACATACAGCAGTATAGAGGCTCATAGGCAGCGTGAGCAGCAGCACCTCCGCACAGATGTTCTTATTGGCAAAGGTGACGGTGACCTGGTCTGCCAGGGAAAGGTGCCAGCCTGTCGGACTCTCCGCTATGGCCAGGCAGTATTGCAGGCCAGCTATGGCAGAGGCTATAGCGGCCATAGCAGTGACAGCCAGGGCTACCCCTCTGCGTGATATACGGCTATACCGGTCCATACTCAGCAGCAGCCATACCATGGCAGACAGCGCAAATAGCTGCAGCCAGGCAAAGATCCCGTCAGGCAGGTCTGTCTGGTACATGCCCATGCTCACGGCAGATAGCGCGATGTAGATACCATACGGTGCGAAGAACCACCGCAGATCACTACCCATAGCTGCACCACCACGCCATGCGAGCCCGAGAGCCGCAGCCGCCAGAGATACATCCAGCAGCAGGAACTTGCTATACAGCGCCGGGTCCAGCGTCCAGAAGTTGTACGCCAGAGGTATGGCCAGCAGCCAGAGCCAGATGAATACCGATATGACCGTGCGAGGCATGATACGTTTCCCGAAAGATGATATATCGTGAAAGGTAGAAAAATATTGCGAGCAGCGATCACAGTCACTATTCCCTATTCTCTATTCCTTGGAATTAAACTATTTTCCGTCACGCAAAAACATAACAATGCTCGTATATATAGATGACATCATCACACGCTTTGGCGGCAGGTACTTTGGCAGTGAGCAGGAGAGGGGCGCACAGCTCCATACTGCCGAGATACTAAAGCAGTATTGCGACAAGGTGGACGTAGAGGAATTTATGTCGCCACTCGAGGCCCACTTCCACTCGCTAAAGGGCTTCTGCATCGTCTACGTCATCGTGCTCGGCCTGATGTTCGTCTCGCCGCTGGCAGCAGCCATCGTCGGCGCGGTCAACTCTATCCTCTTCCTCGGCCACTTCGTCACCTACCGCCACTGGCTCGACTTTCTGTACAAGAAGAAAGCATCGTGGAATGTGATAGGTGATATAGAACCCACAGGCGAGGCCAAGACCACACTCATCGTAGCCGGCCACATAGACAGCGTCAAGGAATTCAAATGGTGGTACCGCTTCAAGCAGAATGGCGCGGCCATGACCATCGTGGCCAGCTTTGCCATCGTGCTGCTCGGCGTCTATGCCGTGCTGAATGCCGCTATCGCTGCTCCCTGGATCGGCTATGGCTGGTGGCTCTTTGCAGCGCTCTCGCCGCTGCTCATCGTGCTCTTTGATATGCATGGAGAGGACGTAGTGCACGGCGCCTCTGACAATCTCACCGGCGTAGCAGTCTCTGTAGAGATGGCTAAGGTCTTTTCTCAGGATAAACTGAAGAATACCCGCCTGCGTGTCATCAGCTTTGGCTCTGAGGAGGCCTGCCTGCGCGGCGCCTGGGAGTATGCCAAGGCGCACAAGGAGCAGCTCCTCCGCGAGAAAGCCTTCCTCTTCAATCTCGATACGATCAAAGACACCGAGCACCTCACCATCGGCACCTGCGAGGCCAATACGCTCGTGTTTTACAAGAAGGAACACATAGACCTCGTAGAGCAGGCTTTCATAGCAGAGAATGTACCCGTCAAAAAACTACCGCTTATGGTCGGCGCTTCAGACGGCTCAGCCTTTCACATACAGGGCCTGCCCGCCATCTGCGTCATCGCTATGGACTCCGGCAGCCTCGACCCCGCCTACCACACCCGCCTCGATACCATAGACTGTATCAACCCCGAGGCCCTTGAGGCCATGAAGCGCGTTTCCATCCGCTTCATTAAGGACTGGGATAAGAGGAATGCATAAGATATCATAGCAAGTATATTAACCGCAAAGCACGCGGAGAACACAAAGGTTTTTCTAAAATGATCCCTAGCGCTCTTTGCGTCTTTGCGGTTTTTCATTTTATGAGCGTTTGGGGAAATCTCACCCCTTGGCATGGTTTCTGTCCTACAGCTAGCAGAAACAAATCCATCCACCATGAAAAAGATACTGATAGCATTGGCCCTGATGTGTGCTACCTCGTATGCATACTGCCAGACACCCGCGCAGAAAGTCGTCAAGGCCGAGCGCAAAGTAGACACCGCCGAGGCACGTCTCCAGCGCGCAAAAGAGGAACAGAAGAAGGTCAGCGAGGAATATAGGGCCGACGCTAAGCGCCAGATAGCAGCGAATGACCGCGCCATAGACAGCCTCAAAAACAAAATGGTGAAGCCAATTACCTCGCCAGAAAACGATCCGCTCAAGAAGAAGATAGAAGAGCTGGGAGAGCGCAATGCTGACCTGCGCAATAAGATCGACAAGTAAGCTTTTATAGTTTTTGGTAAACTGGTAAGGCAGCCATCTGTCTCTCCGATACAAAGCGTCGCAAGCCTTACGGGGCCGGCGGCGCTTTTATTTTTTTCTATCACTCAGACCAGGCCACTAGAAGCTGCGTACTGCCACTACCTGGGCTGGCACCGTAGATCCTACTACTGTGCCGGAGCCGCCTGTAGCGTTTTTGTCAAAGGCTACTTTGTAGGAGGATGGGCCACCTGGCACCTGTATCATGTAGGCAGTGCTGGCATCTATCTCGCTAGATGACCAAAAGTACAACCACCCGATAGGTACGACCACAGGAAATCCCGCACCACTGGAGATGATCTGCCGAAACTCTTCTGCCGAAGGGAGGTACCAGTCATTGTAGCCTTTGTAGGTGAGGTTGTGGCATATATCGGCGGCATAGTTTCCTGAGCCTTGCGCCGCTATGATGCTGCTGGAGTTAGATAGTCCTGTGCCGATAGCTGTGCCCGTAGCACCGGTGGTCATATAGGACCCATTAGACCATGCCACAGAGCCGGCTATGCTAGAGTCTGTACATACCAGCCCGTGTGTGCCCGTCTGATCAGTGTAGTAGACCAGTCCGCCCAGTGCATGCTCTCCCACTACATATCCGGTGTAGCATGTCATATCAGCACCGTACGCTGTACCATAAATGTTAGTGATTTTGACACGATAGTGATAGGTGACCAGAGGGCTGAGGCTGGTAAGGTCTGCAGTGACTGAATCGCTGGTACCACTGACGACAGAGGGAGAGGCTGTCACGGTCTGGCCATAGGCCGTAGTAGTGCCATACTCAAAACTGACACTTGTGCTCTGGTTATTGCCATTGACCCAGGCATGCAGCGTAGCCTTGGTGCTATATACACCGGTGGCAGCCATCGTCACCGCATCTGGCGATGTGGCAGAAGCAGTAAAAGGGCGCACCTCTCCATATCCTACCCCCGCGCTATTGAGCGCATAGGCTCTCACATAGTAGGTCACATTAGATGTCAGGCCGGTGATATTGGCGGCAAATGAGCCCGTGCCACTGCTACCATCATTAGCCTTGTAGTCGCTGATAGTAGGCTGGCCGGAGGTGCTCCAGCATACACCCCGCTCAGTCACAGCAGCCCCGCCATCGCTCAGTACGGTACCTGCAGCGCGCGCGCCTGTAGCGGTGATACTGCTGATCATTCCCGTAGATACTGATGGTACACTGCTATCCTTTTTGCACCCCGTACCCCATATCATGGTCAGACACAGTACTGCAGCCACTGCCAGGTATTTGTTCAGCTTTCTGGTATATCGCCTCATTATTACGTTTTTAGTATGAAACATTATGTCCTAAAATGATCGCATTCACCCCGCTGGTAGAGCGACTGATGTTGACATTGCCAGACATATCTACGCTGCGTGAGGCATCCTTGTAGGTCACTGTGCCGTGCACAATGAGGTTGGATGACTGATAGTTTTCACTTACATAGCTACTGGAGAAACTTCCATTGTTTGAGACATCACCTGTCAGCGTGATATTGACTTTCCAGTCACCGCTTTGATATATGTTTTGCGCCTGGGTCAGGTTGTAGTGGAGATCTACTGTGGTGAGTGAACCTGATGAGTTTGTGTTGCCTGTGATATGCACCGTCCCACCTAGCGGGCCGCTCACTGTTTCGTCTACAGCGCCGGCCGGATTGCCCGCTATATTTTGATTGTATATCGATACGTAGCTATCTACTATACTTTTGCATACATATTTATAGAAGTCAGCATCACTGATGGTGGTTGCCTCCTTTGTACATCCTGTCAGTGCGACTAGCAGCACCATTACGGCTGGTAGTGAAAAGCCCCTTAAATATTTCATCGCTTATTATTTGCATCAAAATAAAGGTGTCTGGTACGACTGCCTTATGATGCTGGTAGCAGGATAAGCTGATCTATGTCATTTTTTTGTCATATGGCGATTCGCTGAGTTCTCCGGCGCGCCAGATAGGAGCAGAGGAGAGTGAGTGAAGAATACAAGGCTGATGTGAAAAGGCAGATAGCTACCAATGCCCGCGCTACAGACAGCCTCAAAAATAAAATGGTGAAGCCACTGACCTCACCGGAGAATGATCCCCTCAAAAAGAAAGTAGACTAACTGTGCGCGCAACGCTGACCTTTGCAATAAGATCGGCAAATGAGATCTATAGTTTTTGGCAAACTGGTAAGGCAGCCATCTGTCTCTCCGATACAAAGCGTCGCAAGCCTTACGGGGCCAGCGGCGCTTTCTTCTTTTGTTAGCTACCTACAGCGGAGAACTGTGCGCGCATCTCATCCAGCGTACAGGTCTTGTAGCTCAGGGTCACCGGGTCGCGGCGCGAGGTGTTGATCTTCGCTACTGCTATTTGAGGTTTGCCATTGTCCAGCCTGATAGAGACGATAGAGACCTGCCGGCCCTTGGGTACCTTGCTGCTCACATAGCCATCGCCTTCTTTGTACATCTGTACCAGGCTATTCTCCCCGCGAAACACCATATACACGCGCGCAGCATTAGGCTCTGCCACTTTGATATCTGCCAGCTGCGAGGCTGGTGAGCTCATATAGCGGTCACAGTTGATCCAACCCAGCTGATTCACCGAGGCTACATAGTTATCTATGTTGGCCTTATTCAGCAGGCCCATGTCTGCGCAGCGCTGTACGAGTAGCTGCTGCATGCGGCTCAGCGTATCATAGATGTGGCGCGCACGGTAGATAGAGTCATACACCTGATAGTAGGGGCGCAGCTGAAAGGTGAAGGGCTTGTCTCCCGAGGTGCGCAGCTCCATGCGGCTACCCATCGTACTGTCAAACCCGAAGTAGTGATAGTACACATCGCCCAGGATCTGATGCAGCTGCTCGCGCTGATTGTCCGGTGCATTATTGCTCTCCTGCGGCATCATGGTGAAGTTTGTCTTATTGGTCACCGGCAGCGCTTCGAGCGCCTTGAGCTGCACATTGATATCACCGCTCGCTGTGTATGCATATAGCTTGTTGAAATACTCTTTGGCAGCCACGAGCCGTTTCTTCCCTTCTTTTACAAAGGCCTGCATCTCGTCAGCATAGCGGATCTGTGCATCGGCTATCTCCTGCTTCTTTTGGTCATAGTCTTTTTTACGCGCCAGATAGTCCGTGTATTTTTTCATTGCCGCATCATAGAGCTTCTTGTTTTCTGCAGCCACCTTCTTCGGGTGAAACATCCTGTCTATCACACTCGCCTTATACATCGGCTTACCCTCTTCAGGTCTTTTCACCGATATGGGCGCGCGTGGCAGAGAAGGAGCTGCGGGCAGTTTGACAGGAGAGAAGGTGGGCTGCTCCGGATACAGGCGGCCTGCTATCTGTAGCCGTTTCAGCGCAGCCTTATCCATACTGATCGGCACAGTAGGGTCCGGCTTTTCAAAGTTCTGGTCGCTCAGCTTCCAGTTCATTTTGTTGTCCTCAGTACGCTGCCCGTAGAATAGCTTCATATCGCTCCGCGCATCCATAGCAGGCAGGGCCACTTGCACCGGTGTGCCTAGTGTCACAGCGCGTCCATCTACGGTAGCAGTGACCTGCACCATGCCGCGGCTCTCCAGCAGGCGGCCATCACTCACCGCACTCAGGTCCTGCGTGAGAAAGTCTGCCATGCCCAGCGCCTCACGCACACTGATGCGCACAGTCCCCGTCACAGGCCGTCCATCGGCTCCGCGGAAAGCCCCCGCCGGTATCTGTATCCTCGTACCATCCTTGCAGCGTATCTCTTGCGCTTTTGCCGGGTCTATGGTAAAGTACTGGTCGGTACCGGCAGAGAGCGCATCTGTCAGCTCAGAGATAGAGGCGAAGCGCGTCATCCGTATCTCTATATCCACGCGCCGGTTAGCGGCCTTGCTGTTTTGATCTCCCTGGCGGCCGAGGCCACGCGAGGCACACTCGCGGGCTTTGAGGTTGCGCGCCAGCAGGTAGTCGCGTACGGTCTGTGCGCGGCGCTCGGAGAGTTTCTGATTATACTGGTCGCCGCCATCTACATCTGCTGCGCCGTAGATGTAGATGCTGTACTCGCCTGCATCGCGCAGGGAGCTGCTCAGCTGGTCCAGCCCGCTGCGCGCAGAGTCGCTCAGCTGCGAGAGGTCAGTGTCAAAGTAAACAGTGCGCCTCACGGTAGTCGAGTCCGATGCATGCATCGCGAGAGTGGCGAGGGCGAGGAGGAGGGTGGAGAATAGTTTCTTTTTCATATGGATAAAATAGGGTTGATACGAAAAAGTAACGGGGCCTGAAATGAAAATTATATGGATAAAATAAATAAGTGATTTATACGTTTTATATAGCCCGCATCTCTGCGGCACGGGCATTGCTGGTGATTATTTTTCAGTAACTTGCCCTAATATGAATTGGAAACTCCGACTCGTTTTATTCTTTACCAGCTTCAATAATCCCACCGAAGGGGAAAACATCAGTGTCAAAGCCTGGCGCCGCAAGGCTAACCAGGCCTCTCGCATGGGCGCACTGCTCTATGACCGCAAGACACCTGTCGCCTTTGTGCAGGATGCCACGGCTGATGGCGTACCCATACGCATCTACCGCAATAGTGACCGTGACGGCCAGCGCGTCATCGTGTACTATCACGGCGGTGGCTTTGCGCTGTATGGGCTGGACTCGCATGACTATGTCTGCCGCCGCATCTCAGCTATGAATGACTGCATCGTGGTGTCTGTAGACTACCGCCTCGCCCCGGAGCATGTCTATCCCGCAGCGCATGATGATTCTTTCGCTGCGCTGCAGTGGGTGCGTACTTATATCGCGCAGTACAAAGGCGATGCTGACAACCTCGTAGTAATGGGCGATAGCGCAGGCGGCAATCTCTCTGCCTGCATGGCCCACCGCTGCAAGAAGGCCGGCATACCACTCCGCGCGCAGGTCCTCATCTACCCATGGATAGACGGCCAGCTGACCAACCCGTCTATGGAGCGCAATGGCAAAGGCTACATGCTCACGGCGCATGCCGTGCGTTGGTTCCGGCAGGAGTACTCGCCGGACCCGTCTATGTACTGCGTGCCCGGCATCTCGCCGTGCTATGAGCAGGACCACACAGACCTTGCGCCTGCATTCGTACTCACGGCAGAGTACGACCCGCTGCTGGACGATGGCCGCCGCTACTACGAGCAACTCACAGCCGCCGGCAATAAAGCAACCTACAAAGAATACAAAGGCCTCATACACGGCTTTGTCAATATCCCGCGAGTAGCGCCGGAGGCCATGGGGGCCTTTAGCGATATCAGGGAGTTTTTGAAGGCGGTATAGCCCTGCTGCACCCTCAGCTTTATCTGCACTGCATCCCACCTTTGGCGCATTCTCTGCGGCATGAGCAGGCTTACTCATTTTGATGTGCATATATATCAGTCTGCGCTTCCGGCCTATATATTCGCTGCTGATACGTAGAGGGATTCATAACTACGTGTAGGGTGTGGTGTGCCAGCGCTTTGATGCGCTGGCATTTTTATTTTGCACACCTATGCCGCTGGCATGAGCAGGGTTATTCATTTTGAGCTGCGGGCATACGCCTGATAGCAGGCACCACTATATTCGCGTCGGTGATTCACAATTTTCATAGTGAATTGTTTGGTTAAGCCAGCGCGGAGGTGCTGGCTTTTTTATTTAATCCCACTTAGGTGCAGTAGCTGGATTGGTCAGGCGCTCATGTCTGTTCAGTCCGTGTATCGCCTCCATCTCGGCATCCGTGAGCTCAAAGTCAAAGATACTGAAATTCTCTACCAGCCTCTCGCGGTGGCTGGTCTTGGGTATCACGGCCACATTGTCCTGCTGTACCAGCCAGCGCAGTGCTACCTGTCCGGCGGTCTTGTTGTGTTTCGATGCTATATCCAGCAGTACGGCGTCCTCACTTACTTTGCCGAGGGCCAGGGGGCGGTAGGCGGTCAGCGCCATGTCATAGGAGCGGAGATAGGCCAGCAGCTTGGCTTGTGAGAGGTAGGGATGGTACTCCACCTGGTCGCAGATGATAGGAGCATCCTTGCGCGCTGCCTCCAGCTGCGCGATGGTGAAATTGCTCACCCCCACATTTTTCGCATAGCCTTTATTGATCACATCATTGAGTTGTGCTACTGCTATTTTATTGCGCTCCTCGTCTGAGGGCCAGTGCAGCAGTAGCAGGTCTACGCGCTCCAACTGCAGCTTGCGCAGGCTGTCCTCCACGGCAGGTATGATATTGCCAAAGTCTGCCGGCCACACCTTTGTGGTCACAAAGAGGTCCTCCGGTGCTATGCCGCTATTCTTGATGGCCTTGCCTACTTCGGCCTCATTCTCATACATGCGCGCGGTATCTATATGGCGGTAGCCTATGCTGATGGCCTCCTCTACGCAGTGGGTGGCTTCTGAGCCGGTGATCTTGTAGGTGCCCAGGCCGATGCGGGGTATCTGTATGCTGCCGATAGTGAGATTGCTGGATGCCATATGGTTGGTTTTTTTGCTGCAGGCAAAGGTAATGAACCACTGCTCTGCCGCTGTGAAAATGTGTCAATAGACACCACAAGCGTGCCAGTTTGCCCGCTCAGCCTTCCGAACTGCACCGCGAAATGTATCTAAAACACTGGCACTGATGCACTACTATTGCCTCATGGCAAAACAACGAAACGGCGCTCGGACGGCGGTGATAGCGATAGGCATCGTGATGGCCATGTGCAATGCCGGTGCGCTCTATATGTATGCGGTGGTGGCAGGCAGCTGGTACAGGTATCCATATTTCCCGCAGGTGGCGCGGGCCATGTCTCCGGCTATAGGCAGTATGCACCGGGGGGAGTGGGGTATCCACTGGGGCTATGGCGAGTGGGCCATGCTGGCTGGTAGCCTGCTGCACCTGGCGGGCCTGATAATATATGCTCGCACCTCCGGTGTGGAGAAGCGCCTGCTCTATGTGACCAACGCGATGGTCCTGCTCACTAGCGCTTATTTCATTTTCTACTTCCTGGTGCTGGAGCCGCGGCGTATTTACTTTGTCATGCCGGGTACTACGGCTATGGATTTTTGGGGGCCGCTGATAGGGGAGGCGCTGATGCGTGTGTGGTGGCTCCTGCTGGCTACCGTGACTATCGTGGTGCTGGCGGCGGGCGATGAGCGGCAGCGGTAGAATTGTTTTTTTACCGGAGTGGGGTTTGTATGGGTCATCGTGCGAGCCAGTTTTTACCCTCCAAACCTCCCTAAAATAGGGAGGCTTTAATGCAGGTCTTTTGGTGAGAGAATTTGTTTTTTAACCGGGGCGGCACTAATGCATTACTCACCGCAGAGGCGCGGAGGCGCAGGGAAATGCAATGCCTTCGGTGATCGGTAATTGTTTTTGAACCGGAGCAGCGAATTCATTTTGAACCACATAGAGCACATAGGTCACATAGAAAGATAAGCTTGTTTGTCGGAGTGAGAATTGTTTTTGAACCGGAGTGCGGTTTGTAATACAGCATAGATTTTTAGCCATATAGAAACATAAGAAACATAGAGACATAGAAAGGCAATGGCCTTCGTGTGGGTGAATTGTTTTTGAACCGGAGCGGGTCAATACATTTTGAACCATATAGGACACATGGGCACATAGAAAGGCATCTGCTTGCGCCGGCTGGTTTGTTTTTTAACCGGGGCATGGTCGCGCAGATGCATTAAGCAATATCGTATAGGAATTGAATTTGAACCGGGCGCTAGGATCTGCCCAGTGTATCACGCATGTACTGGTGGCACCAGTAGCGGAAGGTGTCCAGGGCGTCGGCCTGCTGGCTGGGGTCGCGGCGGTCATGCTTGATGATGCCGCCATGGTCGTCTATCTGCACATGCTCGAGGTCGTAGATCAGGCCTTTGGCTTTCTCCTCGTGTATGACCACTTTATTGCGCTGCAGGATCGAGTTGACCAGTACCTGGGTGTCGCGCACGGAGGGGTTGGCGGTGGGTACATTGCACTGCGTGGTGGCCACAGATAGCTCACGGCGTATGATGGTGTAGTAGTTCTGATTGTCCGGTACCAGGGCGGAGCTGTTTTGGCCACTGGCGTCACCGGTCACCTTGTAGAGGCGGTCGGGGTAGCGCTCTTTGATCACCTGGCAGAGGGAGGTGATGTCAGAGTTGGCCAGCTTGATGGTCTCCAGCACGCGTACCTCATCATCTATGTGCTGGATCACCGAGCAGCAGATGGGATTGCGGTTAAAATCAAAAGACAGGTATAGCTCTGCGCGCGGGTCCTCCTGCGGGCGGCCCAGGTGGCGGTCCCGCTCAAAGGCATAGGCCCAGAGTTTATTGCGGTCGGTGAGGTCTGTCCAGTCGCCCTGTATGAACTGATGTTGAAAGCGCTCATCCAGCTGCCCCCACGCGCGCCACTGCTCGGATGTCACAAAGGCATTGTCATCTGGCAGGGCAGTCATATAGTAGTAGGGAGCACTCAGCTCGCCGCGCACATAGAGGTCGTGTATACGGGGCTTGATCCAGCGCTGGGTAGGGTTGAAGGTGGCGAACATCAGTGGGGCGGGCATCGGCTCTATATACCAGGAGCCCAGGCGCGAGCAGCCCATCTGCCACAGCTCCTGAGACAGCTCCTCTATCTGCTCATACAGGATGCCATTGGTCTCCAGGCCCAGCAGGTCGGTGAGGTCAGGATCGTGGTCTATATTCTCTCCCTTGAAAAATATCTTGCTGTCATTCGGCTTGTAGCGAACGTGATAGTTAGATCTGTTGCGGTGCCACTCCCAGTCGTCAGACTGGCCTATGATCTTGAGAAACGAGGGTATGGTGGTAGCCTCCAGCGCAGGAAAATCGCGGCGGAAGACATGCCAGCGCGAGTTTTTGTATCGCCTGGCCAGGTGCACGAGTATAGAGAGGGAGATAAAGGTCTTGCCACCGCGTATCGCGCCGCCGTAAAAGAGGTAGCGGTATTCATTGCTGCCGGCTACGGAGTCCAGTGCCAGCTGATAAAAGTTGCGTTGCTTACCATTGCGGATTAGGTCCACCGCAGGGGAGGTAGTTGGTTTCATAGGTAGGTAGATAAAGAACAGATGTAATGCTAATAGCTGCAAATATAGCAAAAAATAGTATTAATAAAAACAGTACTTATCCACCAGCAGGCGCTACGCCCTGTAGTTCAGCTTTCGGAAATAGTAATAGGATACACAAAGTATCGAAAATGGCACCAGTGGTGCTATCCCTTTTGCTGCGCCATCTACCAGCCAATGTGCCAGGCTGGCTGATAGCAGCAGTATGCCAAAGCCCACATAGGACCACTCTTTGAACATGGTGGGGATGATGGGGACGAGGATGATGATGGCTCCGGCTATTTTGAGAATGTCGAGCTCCACCCTGAAATAATCGGGAAACTGCATCCTGCGTATCGTCTCTATCAAATATTCTTTGGGTGCAAAGTAGGAGGGTAAAACGATCAAAGCCAATGCAATAATAGTAACCGTCCAATAGGTCTTTTTCTCTGTAGTCATTTTAGTTTGTTTGAATTATTCGATGGGAGCAAAATTATCTAGCTTTACTTACAAAAGGTAAGCAGTTACCTAAAAGTAAGCGATTACCTAAAAGTAAGTGTATGGCAAAGCAGCTAGCAAAACCGAGCGAAAAAGACTGCCTGGCGATGATGCTCTCAGTGAGAGATGCGCTGGATGTGATCAGCGGAAAGTGGAAAATTCTGATCCTGATCTCGATCATATATGGCAATAAGCGATTCAGGGAAATAGAAAGAAGTATTCCCAAAATATCCTCGAAGGTGCTCGCTAAAGAACTGAAAGACCTGGAAGATCATCAGCTGATCAAAAGGACAGTCTATGACCAGTCGTCTGTGCTGGTGGAGTACACTCCGACAGACTATAGTGATTCTGTCTCGGAGGTGATCATAGCACTATATAATTGGGGGCAAAATCACAGAAAGAAAATAATAGGAAACCATAAAGCGAAAGGGACCAGGTAGAGTGGTGGCTTTTCCGGATCGGTGCATGGCGGCCTTTGAGGTAAACTAAAACAAGGCATTCTGCGTATAATATAGTGCAGTCCCGTTTGTGTCGTTTTTGTGTAATGGTGTAAATTTATGGTCATGAAAAGGTTTGCTGCTCTCGCCGTCTGTGGTGTCATGGTGCTGACGCTGGCCTCTTTTGCGCCGGCCACCCCCCGCAGAGTACTTTTCTTTGGAGATTCTATCACCTACTTCGGTGCGCAGCCGGGCGGCTATATCCCCATGATAAATGATATGCTGGAGCATAGCGGACGTGGTGGTCAGTATGAGCTGGTGGGTGCCGGCATAGGCGGCAATAAGATCTACGACCTGCTCTTCCGCGTAGATGATGATGTGATAGCCAAAAAGCCAGAGATCGTATATGTATTCATAGGCGTGAATGATGTGTGGGCCAAGTCTACCGTGCATACGGGTACAGATGCTGACAGGTTTGACCGGTTCTATGATGCGCTGGTAAAAAAGCTGCAGAAGTCCGGGATCAAAGTAGTGATCTGCACGCCGCTCTGCATAGGGGAGAAGAAGGATCATAAGAACCCCCAGGATCCTGAGCTGGATGTCTACTCGCAGCTGGCGCGTGAGGTAGCCTATCGCAACCATGCGACCCTCTGCGACCTGAGGGCATTATTCTTCTCGTATAACCAGGCCAACAATCCCAAGGACAACCGCTCAGGCATGCTCACCACAGATGGCGTGCACCTGAATGATGCGGGCAATAAATTTGTAGCGGAAGAGATGCTGAAGGCGCTGCCTCAGTGAGAAACTAATACTGGTATTTTACATTAAACTCGCCTGATACCTCCAGGTAGTCAGAGCTATCGGCCTCATTGATCAGGCGGCTGGTAAAGGTAGCGTGGATATTGGACAGGGTGGTATCCACACGATTTATGATGATAGAGCCGGATGCATTGCGCGGGTGAGAGGAGTAGGTGTCATGGCCGATATAAAACGTCATCGCATTATCAGCCGTAGCGCCGAGCGGGTATGTGCTTTTGGTCACATTGGTCAGCATCATCTTCAGTTTATTGGTAGAGCCGGATTCATCGCCATTGATCACATACATGGTGCCGTCCTGCTCCAGGCCTTTGCACGTATAGAGGTGGTCTATACCCAGATATTTGGTAGATACAAAGGAGGTAGACGGAGCAGGTGTCTTGCTGCACGATGACAGTACGAGTACCAGGGCGAGCACAGAGAGCGTAGATATCAGGCGCATTGGGGTATGTTTTGTATAAAGATAAAAAGTTCCTCCACTTTATTGGTACGGCAGATAGATGGTGCCGCCTGTCAGTACCAGGCTGTCAGACCTGTTGGCCGTATTGACCAGCGTGGCAGAGAAGGTACCCGTGGCGCGCATGGCCACCGGGTCGAGTTTTGAGATCACTATAGTGCCATGAGAGACATTGTTTTGCGTCGTGTAGTGCGCGGTGCTCCGCTTTAGGTTGATAGAGCTATTGTACCCCTGGCCCACGGGATAGGTACCTACATTGGTACCGATAAAAGCCACTGATAGCGAGTCGTGCACCAGTGTATCTACACCCTGCAGTACCGAGTAGCCAGCACTCTGGTAGATGAAAAGGCCCTGCTCTGACCCAAAGCTATGCACGGCTCCCCTATACGTAGCCTCCAGCCTGGTTGGGTCCGGCACAGCCGGATCATGGCAGGAGGCAGCCAGCACGAGGATGGCTGATAGTACGGCGGCGGATAGCAGGGTACGCATGCTGCCTGCTAAGGTATAGCAAACTGATAACATATGAACTGGTTTGGTATGATAGAGATACAACCTTTAAAACGTATGTATCGCATTTGCCATTGTACGCTCCGGGGCAAAAAAAATCCCCCTCAGCATGCTGAGGGGGATCGTCATTATTTTATCCGGTAGGGATTACTTCTGGTCAGCCTTCAGGTACACCTTATTGCCTGCGTCAGAAAAATAGTACTTGCCACCGCGGGGGCCTGTGTAAACAGTCTGGCCTTTAGGACCCTTGAGGCTCTTGTCTACAGCGTCATTGGTCTTGCCAGCGTCAGATGCTGGCTTTGTAGCTGGCTTGCTCTCGGCCTTAGGCTTGCTTTCAGACTTTGTTTCAGTCTTGGCCGGCTTGCTGTCAGACTTGGCTTTGGTCTCAGTCTTAGGCTTGCTTTCAGATTTTGCTTCAGACTTGCCTTTGCTGTCAGATTTGCCTTCAGACTTGCCCTTAGTTTCAGATTTGCCTTTGCTGTCAGACTTGCCCTCAGATTTACCCTTTGTATCGGATTTGGCTTTAGTTTCGGTCTTGGTGCCGGACTTGCTATCCTTCTTGGCAGCAGTCTGTGCGTCTACGCCGAAAGCGATCAGCATAGCTACCATGATGAGGGAGATGGATTTGATAACCTTCATTTTTGTTTGTTTTTTTTGATGGATTAATAAATGAATAATGGTTCGTCACTAGTCAAACGCTTTGCCAATTTCCAGAGGAGCAGCGACTATTAACTTACGTTGGCAATATTACAGGTAGCCCCCCATTCTGCAAAATAAAAGTGAGCAGTATCATGTTAAAATATGTGCGTAAAGAGGGAGCTAAGTGAAAGAGGAGACGGGGCGCACTCCTGTGTAGGGACAGGTCGCGACCTGTCACTGCCGGCTCCGATGCTTTAGATTCAAACCTTCCTTTACCTGAAAGTTTCGGGCATTTCACTGAGATGCTTACATTTGACAGATGGTGAAAAGCAAGAGGAGCAGGTGGGCCGTCATACTGCAGCACGTATCGCTGTGGTTGATATTCCTTTGCATCCCGCACTATTTTTTCAACTATATCGTGCGGGTGGCCGATATGCATGTGGCTGGCCCGCCTATCCCTACAGAGTTCAATCACTCGCGCTGGTTTGACCTCGTGTTTGTGATCTTCAATACGAGCTATATCGTGTTTTACTACCTCAACTCGCTCGTGCTCATACCGCGCCTGCTCAGCCGCCGCAGGCGCATGCTGTATGTGCTCAGTATCCTGCTGTCTATGGTCATCATCGTGAGCCTGCCGTCTATCGTGATCCGCTTTCACGATCCGGGCAAATACATCGAAAACCCATACGACACCTACCGCGTGCTGATACGTGTACTCTTCACCACGCTTCTGTTTGCCATTATCTTTATCATCAGCTCGGGCATGCGTATCGTCTATGAGTGGTACCACGCCGAGGAGCAGGCCAAGGATATACAGCTGGCGCAAACGGTGACGGAGCTCTCGCTGCTCAAAGCGCAACTGAATCCGCACTTCCTATTCAATACACTGAACAATATCTACAGCCTCTCGCTACGCAAATCTGACGACGCGCCCAAGGCTGTGATGATGCTGGCCGACCTGATGCGCTACGTACTTAGCGATGCGCAGAGCGAGCACGTGCTGCTGGAGCGTGACCTCCAGAGCCTCACGGAGTATATAGAGCTGCAGCGCATGCGCCTGACCAGCCAGGTCACGATCAGCTATGTGCAGACCGGAGATCCGTGTGACAAGCAGATAGCACCGCTGATCCTGATGCCATTTGTAGAGAATGCATTCAAGTACGGTATCAGTACGCATGACCCGAGTACGATAGAGATAGCGGTACACCTGGATGGCTGCGAGCTGACCGCCCATGTCAGCAATAAGCTGATGCCCAAATCGCACCTGATGCAGCGCGGCACGGGCACGGGGCTGAATAATGTGCGCCGCCGACTGGCCCTGCTCTACCCTGAGAAGTATAAACTGGATATAGAGCCCGATGCCGACGGATTTTACAAAGTATTCCTCAAAATAAACCTGTCCTGATGCTACACTGTGTGATCATAG
>CAZNDJ010000048.1:0-24668 GCA_964571705.1 uncultured Chitinophagaceae bacterium | reverse complement strand
CGCGTGTTATCACCGACCACACGGGTCGCGCCACGCTCGCAGTTGGTGATAACACCAACCGCAGGTGAAAATTGCGAGGAGCGACAGCGACGTGGCAATCCGGGTCGTGCCGACAAGCACCCACAGCACCTCACCACCCACTACCCAAAAAGAAAAAGCGTCATTCCGAGGTTTTACCAACATCAAAAAATAAACGCATCAAAACCGAAGGAATCCCCGACCACAATAGGACAAAAAAAACCGTCATTGCGAGGAGCGACAGCGACGTGCCTGTCCGCCGAGGCGGAGCAATCCGGATCGTGCCGACAAGCACCAATAGCACCACACCACCCACTACACAAAAAAGAAAAAGCACGTCATTCCGAGGTTTTACCAAACATCAAAAAATAAGCGCGTCAAAACCGAAGGAATCCCCGACCACAAAGGGACAAAAAAAAGCGCGTCATTGCGAGGAGCGACAGCGACGTGCCTGTCCGCCGAGGCGGAGCAATCCGGGTAGAGCCGACAAGCACCAATAGCACCACACCACCCACTACACAAAAGAAAAAGCGCGTCATTCCGAGGTTTTACCAAACATCAAAAATAAGCGCTTCAAAACCGAAGGAATCCCCGACCACAACAGGAGTGAAAGGGATATACCGAATAGAGAAGATATAAAGCTAAACGATCCACCTGTGGTCGCGTGTTATCACCGACCACACGGGTCGCGCCACGCTCGCAGTTGGTGATAACACTAACCGCAGGTGAAACATCTACAATGGAACGGTAGCCGAATGGAGTTGGGGTTTGTTCAAGAGACGAACCATACTATAAGTAAAAAGTCTCCCCACATGGGGAGACTTTTGTAAGTATATTTAAGCAATATTTATTAGAGGCTCTAGACTGGTATATTATCTGTTATAAAAAACAGATTACAATTCAGGTTCTAAATTGCTTGTTACCGAAGATCTTCTTCTGTAACAAATTTGAAGGCTACTTTTTTCATGTCTCTTTGCTTTAGTTTGAATGATGTAATAGAACAATACGAGAAATACCAGTATTGGGATTCAAAGATAACAAAAAAATCAACTAAACGACTTTTTCGCTGATAAAATCCGAACGTTGACTTAAAAAGACTTGTCTGAGAATTGTCATATTATCGGGAATAGCAGTTTTACAAATCAGCGCTAATTTAATTGTTATTACATGAATTTTATCAAGGAGGAAGCTCGTATACCATTATAATTCAATTTTTTAACGAAAAACTACCGTTATTTATTATACTCCTACCATATTACTTATCTTTACTATCCTCGTCTTTATCAGTTGATCCTGGTAGTTCCTCTGGCTTATACTCTACATGTTCTTTAGCCTTTTGGACGACATTTGATGAATCTCCTGACACTGGTTTAGTATTTTTTATGTGATGAATGCAAACTCCATTGTGAGGCAACAACCAAGTACCAATAACTATATTAAGAACGTTGCCCTGAGGATCATTTATTATTTGACCAGGCTTTGGTTCTAAAGAGCTAAAAACCGTGCCAATTAGCGTTATTTCCGGATCATCTATCACATATGTAACCTCCATGTTGAGACATGGTCTTCTCAACTTTATAGAGTGATAATTATCGTTAGGGCTTACTAATCTTGATTCTTCCAATTTGATTGTTAATGTCTTTTCAAATTCAATATCCTTATGCAAATTATCAGTTGCCTTGATGCGATATTCTGTTAAAGAATTCTTATCATCATTTTCAAATACATATTCCACTCCCTTAAGCGGTGTTTCCTCACCGTTGTCAATAGTATATGTTAGTTCGCTAACATTGCTTTGCAACTTATTATCAATAGATTTAGGAATAGATATTCTTATATCAAAAGTTTCTTTGGCTGGACCCTTATTCGAGTTAACTATCTTGTATCTAGTTAGCATTTTCTTTTTCAAAAAGTCTCCTTCCCTAGTAACATTTACTGTGACATGAAAATACTCGTAAAATACACTACTCAACTCCTTATCCAAATCATCCTCAAAGGCAATTAAGCCCTTACTCCAGGCCCCGTCCGTATGTATTTGCTTAATTTGGCGTAGTCTCTCATTACAATGCAATTTTATCTTCCTAAGCCCTCCTTCATCCAAATCGGATAAATACTCATTGCTAGTAAGAACACCTTTCAAAGTCTCTTTTGCAAAATTTATCATTCCAGATACCTCAATTAGCCAAGCTATAAATCCGCCAGAAAAACCAGCAATACCTAAATCTCTTACCAACTCAAGGAAAGCATGCACATAGTGTTTAGGAGTGAAGGGCCAAAAGTCTTGAGGATTAATATCATGTATGAATTGTAACCCAAATGCTGCGATAGCTATGATAACGGAGCCATAAGTCATCGCCTCTCTAATACGGCTTTTGTGGAGAGCCTCTCTGGGATCCTTTTCCTCTAATTTGACCTTTTTTCGCCTTTTGTAAACTCCCCATAGAATTTTTCGATCCATTACAAATTTGTCCCCTACAATATTTTCCTTTGTGAAGTATCCTCCCCATAAAATAGATCGCCCGGTAGATTCATTGGGCCTTTCATGCTCGCCTGTCATATTAAATTTATTATTCAAACAAATAAATTTAAATATTCAAACAATTGCAATACCCAAAAATGGGTATTTCAATCAACGCCACCAGCCGCCCCCACTGTTCCAAGTTTAGCGCAGCGTAACTTGGAACTCAGAATAAATTCAAGTCTCAGACTTGAGGCGTAGTACAAGCCCACCACCTCGCGTTCCCCCGCATGACAAAACTGCAAAGCATTTGCAGCGCATACCTACTCTTTCAGAAAGTACCCCTCCCCATACCGGATCACCACCGCCCCCGCAGGCGGCACACCCAGGTAGAAAGGATACGGCCGCGTGATCGGCGCATCAGGATAGCGGCGGTTATAGCTCTCGCGCAGCACCGCAGCATTATCATCACTCACACGGCGCGGCGCATTGGCCGGAGCCTGGGTCTTAGGCTGTTGTGCCCGAGCGGGCGGCTCCTCTCGCGGCGGGTCAGCAGCAGCAGGAGCCTCATCTGAGGGCGCAGGCCGGCGCACCAGCTCGCGGTCTACATAGCTATAGTCCTCATCGCGCTGCGGGCGGTCATCACACCACCCATAGTGGTGCCTCAGGGCAAACATCCCCACGCGCTCCGGCAGCTCCTTCTTCGCCATCTTGGCAAAGATCCTGTTCTCAAAGCGCTGCAGCAGCATCTTCATCCCATCTATGATCTCGTATTGGTTTCGCCACTTGCGGCGCCAGTAGCGCCAGGTATCCTGGTGCGCGCCGATACACTCCAGCGCCTGCCCTATATAGAGCATATCAGGGTCCTGCCGCGCAGTGCGGTCCATCATATCCAGCGCCAGAGCCGTGCGCTCCAGCGTCCATTTCTCGGCATAGGTATTGCCTATAGCAGCAGACATAGGTACACGTTTTTAGTTCACTGCAAATATAGCAAAAATCACCCACATTTGCAAAGCACGCCCCTAGCCACTTATCCACCAGGCACCCCGCCGTCATAGCGCTCCCCGCATAGCTATTGGCACTCACATACATCCATCACGGTGGTCACACCACCCTCATCCTTTCAGGCCCTTCATACCGGCCGCCAGCCATCCGTCACCCGCCACCACGCTCCTACCCCCGCTCAGCGGGAAAACTTGCCCCCCACCCGCCCACATACCGGTATCTTTAGTAGCTTTGCCCATATGAAAGCTACCCTCCTGGCCCTGCTCGCCGCCGCAGCCCTGCTCGCCGGCTGCAAGTACACCCAGACCGCCAAGGCCACACCCACCGCCCCACCTATCGACCTCAGCGCCGGCTACCCCATGCTGGACTCGGCAGACATCTATGACATGGGCAGTATCGAGGCCTGGCGCCCTACCGGAGATGCCATCGTCTACGCCCGCAAGGTCTACCTCAATGCCGTAGACCGCTATGCCAATCAGAAGGACACCAGGAGCAGCCTGCCCCTCTTCCTCCGCGCCCTGCGCATAGCGCCGGAGCCCGTCATGTACCTCCGCTACGGAGAGGCCCTGCTGCAGGACACGCAGTATGAGCTGGCCTTCAGTACAGCTATGATGGCCCAGAGAGACAGTACCCTGGCACCTGATGCTGATATGCTCGCGGCCCGCAGTGCTGCACACTTAGATGCGCAGGAGTACGCCATGTTCCTGGCCATGGCCCTGCAGAGTGGCAAGTTTGACATCAGGGAGGTGGCAGCCTATAGTGACTTTGACAGCCTCAGGGACCAGGACGACTTCAAGGTCATGCTGGCCAGATATGACTATAGCAATGAGCAGCGCAGGCAGGCACTCATGACCCTCTTCGGGCGGAGCTTCCCGCGTCAGGGGCTGCCCTTTGCCATAGAGGCAGACTCACTGCGCACCGAGTCCTACCGCTACATAGACTACATGTTTGATGACATCATCCCAGAGCTCGGCGGCATGGATAGCAAGTTCAGCCGGGGCACAGAGCAGTCCTTCCAGTACGTGGCAGAGCTGCCTGGTGGTGCGGGCTTCAGCACCTTCGTCTACCGCTCTGTCAATTATGTACTGACCAGCGAGGAGGATCGCGAGCCTTACCACTACTTCCTCATGACCGTAGACACGACCGGCCAGCGCATAGACCAGATAGAGCTCGCCTGCGCCTGCAGCAACCTCCGTATAGCCACGGCCACCATAGACACCACGGGCCTCATAGCGGTCAGGTCCATCCGCCAGACGTATCGGTACAACCCTGTGGACTCAGGCTACGAGCACAATGAGGTAGTCAAGCAGGAGCCGACAGGCATCACCTACTACCGCATCACCGCCGGCGGCAAAATAGAACAGCAGGACAAGCCCGCCACTGCTGTCAATGAGCCGCCCCGGGCACCAGAGGTGATACAATGGCCCGAAAAGGAGTACACCGGCTCACCAAACTAGTACCTTCACCTGCTGGTAGGCACTGCACATAGCTCAAACATGATACAAGGCTGATAGTCCCACTTTACCAAAGAGGATGGCCGCAGGCCAGGGTATTAATGCTAGGCTAGAGTGTCATCCACCCGCCGCGGATCAGCAGCTCGGCTATGATCAGGTTAGGTATCCAGCTCAGCCAGGCTATCAGGATGTACTCATCCCGCCCGTCCATGTGTACTATCATGGGCAGCATAAAGGCGTATGACCTCAGCGTGACCGCAGAGAGCGTGAGCGCATAGCTGCGCACCATATAGGCCTGGTGCCCGCGCACATCGTGCCGCAGTATCCGCACATAGGCCCACGCTGTGAAGCCGATCCATAGCAGCGAGAGCGTCACAAAGCTGATGCGCGCATAGAGGCCGCCATTGGCATAGATACCCATGATCAGGCCCGAGGGGCCGCTCAGGCACACTACTATGATCAGGTAGAGCAACCCTATGTAGCGGTGCAGCGTCTTGTACCCATAGATCAGCCGATGTATGAACTGGAAGATGCCCAGGAAGAGCACAAACGTACTCGTGATCACATGCGTGTAGAAAGCATACCGCCAGTGCCTGATGTGGATGATAGACTGCTTGGTCACCAGAAAGTCGGTATCTATCTCAAAGGTCAGGTACGGCAGCGAGATACGCAGCATCAGGTAGCTGAAAAAGCTCACTACCACTACTGCTATAGCGATCCTCGCCCACTCATATTTACCTAAAAGTTTCACTTATTATACAGGAATTTGCCTTAAATCATCCGTAACATAATAGGACATCTAATGGATTAAAAAAAATAGAATTCAAAGTCAAAATGTTAAAATTAAAATTTTAAACAACTGATAATCAGATGTAATTACTTTTTAATAGCAAATATAATTTTGTTACATCCACTTATAATTTTACCTTTATTTTATGATTTCGAACCCTAAA
Organism: uncultured Chitinophagaceae bacterium; assembly: GCA_964571705.1. Lineage (GTDB taxonomy): Bacteria > Bacteroidota > Bacteroidia > Chitinophagales > LD1 > UBA1941. Next base: position 18,780 of record CAZNDJ010000048.1, on the reverse strand, counting down.
AATATGGGCCTTATTCTAACAAAAGAAGAGCTTAACGTTCTTCTTGAAAAAAACAGGTTAGAACAAGAACAGATCGAAAGAATAATTGCACCAAAGCTCAAGCGAATAGAAGAATTAAAAAAAAGAAGCAATCAGTATAGGGCGGAACTTATGCGAATTGACCCGCTCACAAATTTTAAAGTAGAACCAATTATTTTAGATCCTATTGATGGCGAAAAGAGGGTGTTTGATGATAAGTGGAGTTGGTTTCTTAAGGCTGAATACATTTTAGAGGATTTTGCTGGAGGATTAACTGTAAACGAAATACTACAGGCCCTGTCGAAATATGAAATTATTGCAGATTATGAAACCGCAAGAGTGGGAATTACCAATGCACTAAATCGCAGAGTTGGAGTAGATGTTGAAAGATTACGTTTAGCGAATAAAGGGTATACTTATGCTATAAAGAAAAAAGCCGCATAAAGCGGCTTAAAAATTCCGTTTCGATTCCCAGCGACGGAGAAGGGGGGATAGCCAGTTTATACTATCCGTTACTAGAAATAGTAGCGCCATGAATTCCGGAAGGCGGTTCTTAACCTTCAGGAAAAGATGGACCCTTTCTTTTTTACAATATTACCGCTTTAACGTAATAATTCAAAATTCCTGAATCTTAGCTCAACACAACCTAAAACTTGTAGTCTGCTATATCCATTTTCGGGTATATAATATAAATTGTGGGCACCCCATACACCCAGATACAAATAACATGAAGGCCACAGATGACCTTTTCCTGCTAGTCAAGTCTCTAACGGCAAGTGAAAAACGCTATTTCAAACTGTTCTCCAAACGCCATGTCCGGGAGGGGGAAGTCAATAAGTACGAGATACTATATGACGCCTATGATGCCCTGCCAGACGAGGGGCCATATGACGAGTCAAAACTCAAAGCCAGCCTCACAGATGCCCGCCTCAGCAAGAACTTTGCTGATGAGAAGAAGAACCTGCATGAGATGATCATGAAGGCCCTGCGCAGCTACAGCGCGGGCACCTCTATAGACACCCAGCTCAGCGAGCTGCTCATAGACGAGGAGCTCTACCGCAGCAAGCGCCTCAACACCCTGCGCCGCAAGACACTGGAGAAGGCCATGGAGATGGCGGAGCGCTATGAGCGCTACGAGGTGCTGCTGCCCCTGCTGGACAAAAGAGCATCCATGGACCTCGAGCTGAGCCATGATACACTGCGCGAGCAGGCAGAGCGCGTAGGGGTACAGCGTGCTGCCGTACTGGCCAAAATAGCTACCATAGCCGAGATGAAAAACCTCAATGACTGGTTCTTTATCCAGGTCAGGATGTATGCGGCTGCGGGCGTACCGCAAAACTTTTGGGAGACTGCGGAAAAGAAGCTGGACAATGAGACCTTCCGCACGTACCAGCCCGGCCTCTGCTTCAAGGCTGATATGAACTACCACATGGCGAGAAACCTGTACTATCTGCTCAAAGGCGATGCAGCCAAAGAGTATGAATCTCAGCTGGCCGTCTATGAGCTCTATGAAACTGTGTACCCTCATATGAAAGAGGCAAGCCCTGTGTCCTACCTGATGACTATCAATAATGTGCTCAGCAGCCTGCTCTCCATGGGCGACTATGCGCAGATGAAGGTCCTGCTGGAGCAGGTAGAGGCCATACAGCATAGCAATGAAGACGAAGCAGGTGAGGCATTTCAGCTGCTGGCACTATACAGGATGCTATACTACAATGGTACCGGCCAGCAGGCCGAGACACTCAAGATGGTGCCATGGATCATGGATGGTGTAAAGCGCCACCGGCGCAAAGTGAATAAAGCACGTGAACTCTCCTTGCTCTACAATATCTCTATAGCGTACATGATGCTGCACCAGTGGGATGACGTAGTAGAGTACACAGAGCGCGTAATATGTGACAAATCAGACGCGCGCCAAGACCTGAAATACGGTGCCAGGCTCTATCAGCTCATAGCACGCTATGAGCTGGGTCAGATAGACACGCTCATGTACCAGATACGCAATACCCAAAGGTGGATAGACAGCAGGTCACCGCTATCAGAGGAATACGACAATATACTCCGGGTGCTTAACACTGCGGTAAAAGAAGGCATCAGATACTTCAAAGGCCTGGATGGCAAATTGCCGGAGGCACTGGCAGATGTGTCGGCATATATATATGCCAAGGCCTGGTTTTATGCCAAGGCTAATAACCTGACTATGAAGCAAGCGGTAGAAACAATGGACAAGATACAGACCTAAACTGTGCGGCCTATGATGCCCATCGTGCAGTGCAGAGACTGTCCGCTACCCGTCATGTAGTGTATGGGTACCGGGCACCGCACCAGGGCCTGCTCTCCCAGCTGATCAGACAGGATATCCCATGCGCGCTGCATAGCAGCCATCACACGCTCCTGTATGTTGTAGTGCGGATGCTCCTTGGCACCGCCATAGGTAGGCCAGGGGAAGTAGTAGCGCACCTGCCCATTCACACACTCGGTGATACCATTCAGCGGAGATACACGGTATATATCACATACTATGATGGGTACCGGTACCAGTACATAGCTGGCACCATAGCATTCATCCAGCGTCTGCTCTATGCTCCTGCGGAAACCGTCCAGCTGCCGCTGCATGGATACGATCACATTATCTCCTATACTGTCATCGTCTATATAGCCTGTCAGGAACCTGTGCCGGCCATATTCATCCTTGCCACCATAGGCAAAGTAGAGATCGAGGTGGTACAGGCCCTCCTCCGGTGCAGGGTCCTCTACACCTATGCAGTGCACCTGCACCTCAGGGCCCAGGTGGTAAAACTGCTTGATATCGCAGGCGGCATGTATGCCAAAGCGCTCCTGCGTACGCCTGCCCAGAAAGAGGTGGTCCCCTACCATCAGGCAGTCGCCACCCTCCAGTGCGGGCAGGCCCTCATCGCGGCAGGCTATGGTCTGGTAGCCCAGCCGGCGTATCGCACTGCGAAACCTATGGTCATGGCGCAGGGATTTGAAATCCTGCTTACCATAGTTGTCTATGTATAGGGTACGCTGTCCGCCCTCACCAGCACTGCCCAGCATGATATCGGCCGCAGGCAGCGCATAGGAGTTAGGTTTGCCCGGTTTCGCATTCACAGTACCCGGATACTGTACCGGCAGTACATCTATGCCCAGCGCAGTGATATCATGGATAGCCTGCAGCGCGGCGGCATCGTAGGTAGCTATATTGACCAGCAGCAGTATGCCACGCCGCACGCGCATAGCGCGCAGCCACTCCAGGTACACCGGCAGGTCTGCCGTCCCATCTGCCTCTATCAGGCATACCTCCGATATACGCCCTGTGGCGGGAGAGAGGAGCCGCTGATGCAGATAGGTAGTGGTACGTATCATTTTGTTTGGTAAAAGGTGGGAGACACCTCTTTCCGATGTCTCCCGTTTACGTTTTGGGTGAAAAGTGGTCTTTGTCTATTGAGGATTAAGGATGGTAGAAGGTCAGGTAGGCACCTCCGCTAGGCGTGTGTGCCACCAGGTAGTTAGGATACGAGCCGCTGCCTCCATTGAGTGTCTGATTGTCTATCAGTATAGAGATGGCGGTCATGCTGCCCCCGGGGCGCTTATCACCACCAGTACCTTGCACATACTTGGCACTGGCATTGGTGGTCACTCCCAGAGACAGGTTAGCATTATTGGTATAGCTCTCACTCTTCAGCCCGCTGGGAGCAGTGCACGGACTGACGGCAAAGGTGAAGGGGTTGTTTACATCACCTATTATGCCCCATGTGTACCACTTGGTGTACGAGTTGCATGCGCAGGTGATAGAGGACTGGCCGGGGGCGGCGATGGTGATCACGCCGTCATTGGATACTGCAAAAGTCAGATCCGTAAGCTTGGAAACTGTAAGTGTACTTGGCATAAGATTGATAGTTTTTTCAAATTTATATCTATCTACTCATCCGTCCTATACCCTTTTTTGGTGATTTTTTTATTGGACAGTACTATGAAAATGAATCGCTTATCTGTCCAGTTTACCGAATAAGTCATTCTCCCACTGGGGTAGCCTTTTCCCAGACTTCCTATTATGCCACTGTTTATGGTTAACCCTTTCTAGGTATGCGGTGTAGGTTTGTGTCTGTAAAACAACCCAATAACTATGAACTGTCACAATCTATCCGACCTGACCCTGCGCGAGCGCCAGATACTCTCCCTGATAGGTGAGGGACTGAGCAGCAATGAAATAGCAAACCGTATCAAGCTCAGTACTAATACGGTGTGTACCCACCGCAAGAATATACTGCGCAAAACGGGTGCGCGCAATATCATCTCCGTAGTGCTCATAGCAGTACAGGAGCGCCTCATACGCATAGATACTACGGCCATAGCCTAGTACAAAGATACACATACCTGTGGTTAACCTGCCGGCGAGTCTAAAACCCAATGCTCACTGGCGGGTTATTTTTTTGTGAGACCATAGACTGCAGAGGCCAGCCATTGGACTAATGCAGGTGCCCGTACCTGACGGTCACTTACACTACATTTTTGAAGGGGCAAATTTAATTGTAGTGCTTTCACTTCGCCATCGCATACAGCCCCAGTCTGTGACAGGTCGCGACCTGTCACTACTACGCATCGCTCAAAGGTATCCTACATCGTCATTGCTACCGTGCTCTCCTGCACACTCGCTCTACCGATTTGCATTTCACGGCCTATGTCGCATTAGCTTTCTTCCGTGTCTTTTGTCTCTCGCCACTCGCCCCTCTGCTCCTATTGGCACTGCGTTTGCCCGATCATATCTATTGCTCACACTGTGGAGCGTCATACTCAAAAACACAAATCACGATCATGGCAACTCAAAAGAAAACTAAGTCAGCCGCCCAGCCTAAGGCTGCTGCTAAGAAGGCCGTGAAGGCCGTATCAAAAAAAGCTGCACCCGCTAAAAAAGCAGTAAAGGCTCTCGCAAAAAAAGCCGCAAAAAAAGCTGCACCAGCCAGGAAAGCTGTAAAGGCCCTCGCCAAGAAAGCGGCACCAGCGAAGAAAGCAGTAAAGGCTGCCGCCAAAAAAGCTACCAATGCTGTAAAGAAAGCCGCAGGCAAAGCAGCTCCTAAAAAAGCTACTGCGAAAAAATCTGCTACAGGCCGCGGCACAGGTTTGCAGTCCTCTATCCGCAAGGCTGTAGCTCCGGCCAAAGCCCTCAACAAAAAAGGTACCGGCACACTACGCAGCCTGGCAGAAAAAGCAGTGAAAGCAGCCACACCCATCGCTAAGAAAGCACTGGCCAAAGGCGTAGAGCTGGTAAAGCAGGCCGCCAAGTCAGTGACCACGCCTGATGCACAAAGTAGCAGCCGCCGCTCCGCACAAAAAGCTGCACCTAAACAGCAAAGCCGTCAGCAAGGCACAGGACAAAGAGAACGCAGCGACAGGCCAGAAGAGCGCCAGTCCAATAATGGCCGCTCTGCGCGCCCGCAGCAGCGCCAGCAGCGCTCCGCCGCACCTATCCCAAAGAAATCTCCGGCACCACCACGTGAGCAGGCTGACAGCCGCCGCGATGAGCGCCAGGCGCCGCAGGAGGGCCGTCAGGACCAGTCTGTACGCGTAGATGCAGACCGCCCCGATGATATAGGCGGAGATACAGCACAGCCAGATGATGTAGAAGGCCGTGGCACCAGCGACATAGACCGCGGTACAGGACGCATCTCAAAGCCGCAGCGCCTGCATGGACCCGATATGCACCTCATACCGGGCCAGGGACGCCAGAGCGATGTACACTTCAAAGGGGCCAAGGATGAAAAGACCCAGGCCTTTCAGCATCAGGAGGAGGTGGCCTACCACCGCGAGCAGGAGCGCATGAAGAATATAGCCGACAAGTCCAAGAAGGTCTTCACCACACCGCGCCAGTCCTGAGTTTTTTATTAGTATCACTCATAGGCAAAGCACGATCCGCAAGGGTGGTGCTTTGCTGTTTTACGGCGTAGCCGCAGATTCTTTATCTTGGCCGCTCAGCCGATACTATGAGATACACTACCCTGCTCCTCTCCCTCTGCCTGCTGCTCACCATGAGCGCCTGCCACCACCGCGCTACCGCATGGCAGGACCAGAAGGGAGATGTAAAACTCTACCTCTATGCAGGGCACGGCATACTGTCTCGCGCTAGCACGCTCTACTACTACCCCGTAGTGCAGCAGCGCGATAGCCAGGTATGGCTCAGGAGCGTACCCTGCGGCTATACCATGCACCTCACGCTGCATGAGCAGGACGGCTATATGGATATAGCCTATGAGTATCCATATGCTGGCCGCGTGGATAGAGATAGCCTCCGTATGGTGACTGCAGATGCGGGGGTAGCTATGCCTGAGATACATCCATACAAATATGACTCTACCCTGCTCAGTGGCTGCTGGCTCTGCCAGCACAGTGACATGCAGTCTCTCTATATCCGCCAGGGCGCGGCACCTGCGGCCTACTATCTGATGCAGGATGCAGAGCACCCCATGTACGAGAAAATGAACCTGCACGTACAGGGCTGTGACCTATTCGTCTACGGCCTCACCTGTGAGAACCAACCTATGTGGGCCGAGATCACGTACCTCGATAGCACACAGCTGCAGCTGCACTATATGATCATAGATGAGACAGAACACATCAACCCTGTGGTCTACCACAAGGTACCTACCCTGACTGACCGGGATCTGGAGGCCATATCCTTTGCCGATCATGTGGACTCCCTGGACCAGGCGCTGCGGCATGCATGGGATCAGGAAACAATGCGCGACTCCGCAGCTACTAAATGAAGCCGATGCGACAGCGCAATACAGTGCGGCAAATGACGGGATAGTCGCTATCTTGGCTACCGCAGGCAAAGCACGACATGCACAGACTACTATCACTACTACTCTGTATCGCGGCTGTACTGTATGGTACGCGGGTACATGGTGCCGCAGAGGCTGACACCAGCTATGCAGGCTATATGCAGCAGTGCGATGACTATATCCGGCACTACCAGCCCGAGGCATCCTTTGCCCATGTGCCGGATAGCCTGAATGGCTGGCTGATAGCGCGCGCACTGGCGCATGACCATGCCCCGCTCAAGTACGCCTGCGCGCTGCTCCTGCTGCAAAACCAGAAACTCATCTCTGTGACCCAGGCCGACCGCAGCATATCAGATGGCATGCTGCCGGAGCGCAATGGATTTGTGATACTGCTGAGAGAGGCCATGGGCCGCGGGCAGGTGAGTGACAGTATCAGCGATGCGGAGTACCTCCCCTTCTCCACTGCAGATATCTGCTACTGGATACGGCACAATAAAAAGAAGATACCGGACTATGAGTACCTCACACCTTTCCTGCAGGGCAGGTGAGCAGGCTATAGGCATTCCTTCCTGCCTTGCATTTTGCAATAGAAAAAAAACCTCTGCTCTAAAACCGCACCATCTGTGCCGGTATAGGCCCGTCTGAGCCGGAGAGGATATAGGTGAGCGCATCAGTGAGCTCGGGCAGTGTGGCTGGCTTGATCAGGTAGTACCAGGCACCGAGCAGGCGGGCATCCTCTATATCGCGGGGTGCATTGGAGGTAGAGTACATGACCACAGGGATATCGCGCAGGCGTGCATTGCGCTCCATGATAGCGAGCAGCTCCATACCATTCATACCCGGCATATTGATATCGAGAAAGATGAAACGCGGCAGCTGCTCCATGCCCTCCAGCAGCTCCAGCGCTACGCGGCCATCTGCTGCATGGGTACAGACGGGAGTGTAGCCCGTGCGCTCCACGGCCTTGCTGAAGATCATAAAATCGTCAGGATCATTATCTACAAACAGGAGCGAATAGGTATCAGCCATACAGGTAACGGTGGACATACACAAATATAGTGATTTACAAGACACTAGATAAGTGATATGCCGATAAAAACTGATATGGACATATTCAAAATTTGTTATCCCCTTACAGACAGCGCCTATGAATGCACACCCCATGTGCATCTAAAAAAAGGTCCCACGCCATCACTGACGCGGGACCCACTCTACCATAAAGAATTGGGATTTAGGTCGAGTCTTGTTTTTATTTACCTGTAGTGGTCTTTTGTACGCGGTCGCGTCCTGCCTTTGTGGCGGTAGTATTGACCGGTGTAGGACCATTGTGCTGCGGGCGAGCAGCAGGTGCCTTGTGGTGTGTGGCCTCTGCTCCCTGTGGCTGCCTCACGGCAGTAGGGCCGCTGTGCGCAGGGCGTGCAGCGGGTGCCTTGTGGCTGGTGGCTTCTTTGCCTGCCGGCGCTTTGTACGGATGGGCACTGCCGGAGGTTTTCGCCGCAGGCGTAGTGGCTGTAGTGCCGGTGCTGCGCTGCGTAGCAGTAGCGTCGTGGCTGTGGTCTGTAGTGCGTATGGTGCCGCCGCCAGCCGGTGCGGCCTGTACGTCATGGCTACGGTCTGCCGTGCGTACTGTGGTGCCGGTGGCCGGTGGTGTGGCATCGCCCTTGTGATGGTCGGCCTGGGCCACTACTGCTGTAGTGAGCGTGAGCCCCAGCGCGGTGATGATTATTTTGATCTTTTTCATTGTCTCATATCTGTTTTGAGGATAAAGAAATGACGGCAGCCGCAGCGTGAAGGCTATCTGCGGCCACCGCCGGTGTCTTAGTAAACCTTGTAGCCACCAAAGCCGCTATAGAACAGGTTACCGGTCAGGGATATGCTGGTGTTAGTATAGTTGGCAAAGATGACCTTCACCTGATCGCCGGTATTGAGACGCAGGTTCATGGAGTTCTTCAGGGTCAGGTATGACCCGGTGGCTGTCGGAGGTGATGCCTCTCCATACGAGCCGTGTACTGCCACCCCGTTTACAAAGAGGATAGCCAGGAGGTAGCCTGAGGAATAGGCGGAGGCACCATTCAGCTCCTCACTATAGTCAAAGTGGTACATACCATTGGACGGTGCGGTGAAGATACCTGTGGTATTATTGTACGCCCCGCCGTCATTGAAATCTACCGTAGCGTAGATACGCGCAGTGGTGGCACTGCTGGTAGCTACTGTGGCAGCCCCACCGCCTGCAGCGTGAAATCCTATCTGAGGATTGGCACCTGCGGTATCCCAGTAGGCATTGCCATTGACATCAGAGGTGAGTACGCGGCCTGCGCCCTGTGTGCCGTCATTGATGGTCACACTGCCGGAGAAGTAAGCTGCTACCGCATTGGTATCTGCAAATACCTCCAGTGATGGTGTACCGAGACCCATATTGCCATAGACACTGACAGTAGATGCGCTGGATCCTGTATAGCTCTTGTCAAAGATAGCCACCTCGTCAAAGGCATTCTTCTTTGTAGCATAGAGGCCGATAGCATCAGAGTTATTGCTGATGTGCACGAGGCCATTGCCAGACACATAAGGTGCGCCACCCACAGAGTCATCAAAGTAAGCGATACATGGAGCACCTGTAGTATGCAGCTTGGCGTGGAGAGAAGAATACGGGTTCAGGTTATTGATGCCTATGCGGCCGTCATTTTCTACCCTGAGGCGCTGATTAGCTCCGGTAGCGAGAGAGAGGTAACCTGCCTCGTTGTTTGAGATACTGGCATTAGTACCGTTCAGGCGGATGCGCATACCGTCTGCATTCGTAGCGCCATTATTGTTATTGGTCAGGAGGATGCTGGCATCGGCAGCATTGGTGCCTGTGCCATTCACCTGAAATGCGAAAGATGGTGTGATAGTACCTACACCCACACTTGTACCATTGTCAAAGATGCTGGAGTTGCCCACTGCTGCAGCTGAGGTAAACTTGGCTACATAGTTGGTCGTGCCGCTCACGGTGCCTGCACCTGCAGGGCCGGTAGCGCCCGTAGGTCCTGTAGCACCTGTAGCGCCGCCGCCTGTGCCTGTAGCGCCAGTGGCACCTGTAGGACCGGTAGGGCCGGTAGCACCGCCGCCACCGCCTGTAGGGCCCGTAGGACCAGTAGCACCGGTGACGCCCGCAGGAGCATTGGCTGCGTAGAGGGCGTATGGTACAGCATTCAGCTGGCTGGTGCCCATGCTGGTGTAGCTGCTGCCGCCTGCCGCGTCAAACTCTACCTGCAGCCACTTGCTGCCGGTGCCCCATGGTATAGAGGCAAAGGTGTTGGCACCGACCTGAGTGCCGGTGCCGATGTTCAGGGTGAATAGGCCGAACTGATTGGTGGTGATGCCTGAGAAGGTCTCCTGGTACACATCCGTACCGGAGGCGCTGCCGTCATGTATGGTGAGGCGCACGGAGATGCTGTGAGAGGCCAGGACAGCGCCCGTATTGTCACGTGCTATGGCCTGGTAGCCTACCTGCTGCGGCACCTGTGCCGTGAGGCCGAGCGCTACGAGCAGCGCCAGTGTGGCGAATATTGTTTTTAGACTTTTCATGATCGTGTTTTTGTGTGTTTATGGATTAGTGGATGACTTGAAATTTGCGGCTGAGGGTCCTCACCTCTCCTGAGGCTGAGGTAAAGCGGACATCGAGTACATAGGTACCGGCGGCATAGGCAGAGCAGTCGAGCTGCTGCACAGCTTTGCCACTCTCGTAGCGCTCCTGGGCGGTCCAGCCCAGGTCGCGGCCTGTCACATCATGCAGTGTGAGGGTCACATCACCGCGGGTGCTCCACTCGTAGCCATACCACAGGTGGTCTGTAGCGGGCACGGGGTAGACTATAAAGGAGCCTCCCTCATCGCGGCTGAGATCGAGGAGGCCGTTTACTACATCTGTAGGCTGCTGGAAACCCTGCGTGAGGATCGTACCGCCGCCGGAGAGCGTGGCCGTAGCTGCCATCTCGCCCACGGTCCAGGAGAGGCTATAGCCGCCGCCCGTGCCATAGCTGCCACTGCTGGCCACTACCTGCGGGCTGAGGCTCTGCGCCACCAGCCCGGCAGCGAGCGATAGGCCGCCCGCCAGGAGGAGGATCTTTTTTGTCATAATGCTTTGTTTTATGGTGGTGGAAAATTCCATACAGCAAAGCTACGCTCCTGAGGCATCCGTTTTCTGACAGGATTGGCCACTCTGTGAGATGAGATCGCGATTTACTCAATAGTAACAAACTGAAATACAGATGATTAAACACCATACATGTTGAGACAGGCATCGCTCATATATCATAACTGATGCATGTCAGACGGGGGTATGTGTGTGGGTCATGGAGAGAGTGGATACTGTGATGTAATGCTCTACTGCTCTCAGGATTTATAATCCTCACGGTGTGACTCGAGCTAGCACACTTCCGATCCGAAAACGCGGACTATTACTACCACTCACTACCGCACCACCCGCGAGTCGCCGACAGTATCGCGAAAGAGTTCTTTTAGAAAGGCCGCCTGAGAGCTATCGCTATAATCCTCCAAGAGCAGGGTTATACTATCGCTCGCAGAGAGGCCGCCGAGATAGTGGTAGGTGAATGTGGTCTGCTCAGGTATGTCTATCATGAGGTGTAGCGTCATGACCGAGTCACTCAGCTGCGTGATCTGGTACCACTCGCGGCTGTCGTGCATAGTCATGTACACGAATAGATTATTACCCAGCGTGGTCAGTTCCATCTTGCGAAACAGGAGGTAGCGACCCTCCGGCAGATAATGATACACATGGCTGCTATCATCGGGAAAATAGAAAGACAATTCACTCCGGGTATCGCAGCTCCACAGTCCCTTGGGCAGGCCTTTGGCCGGATGATAACTGGTGTATGTCAGTGGTGGCGGCACGCTATCTGAGCGCAGTGGTAGTGTATCCATTTCCGACTTATACCAGGTCCATTTTTTAGTATAGATCAGGGTGACCATCTCATCATCGTCATGCAGGAGCACCGTCGCGGTGTCTCCATAGCCCACGCGCTGCAGCATGATGCGGTCGCTGCTGCGCTGGAGGATGGCATAGTAATCACAGAGACGGTACCGCCTGATCACCGCAAAGCTGTCATAGAGATAAAGGCTCACGCCCTTGTCATCGTTGGTCCATGCAGTGATACGGTGCCGGCAGGAGGTCAGCGCCAGCAGGGATATAAGTGATAGAAGTAGGTATTTGTTTTTCATAGTACGGTACGGGCGAAGATAGTGGGATTTTTGCCTCTGGTTGGCGTCCCCGCCGATCAGCGAGCGTGGTACACCTCTTGTGGTCGGCGGGGACGCCGACCACGGACAAAATATATTTAAAAATTAGAGCATCAAACATTTTCCCGTTTCCATTTCCGGGAAGCAGTAGCAGGATAGGACACTTTCTTTTCCTAAAGCGTCGCTGGTGTTTAGCGTAGCTCAGTCCGTGCTGTTGGTGACGGCTATCGCATTACGCACCAGCGACGGCAAGATATTCACCCGCTACCTTATTACATCGCGCAGGCTTTATTTCATACTTTTAAAATACAGAAGCCGCTATGGCGTCTGGTGAAACTAAATAGCCCACCTGTATGCAGAAAGTGAATGAAGCGCCTGACGGCATGGAGCACCACGACAAACTGGGGATCATGATCCGGTCAAATGACCATCCCTATATGTCTCCGGATATGCGGCAAAAACTGCTGCAGCCCCGCAGGATCGCGTCCTACTTTGTCATGCTGATAGAGAGCGGATCTGTCACGTACAATATAGACCTGCAGGATATCACGCTCACTGACGGGCAGTTGCTTTTCGCTACGCCGGGCCAGCTGCTGGTGCCACCGGCCAAAACAGACGACCTCAGGTATTTCAAAATGCTCTTTGACGAAAATACACTGGCGCTACTACCGCAGCAGATGCCCTTTTGGGTCAACCCGCTGCATACACAGGTGATCACGCTGGACAGTCCCGCACGGGAGAGAGTGATACAGGTATTTGGCATCATAAACCAACTGCTCGCTGCAGATCAGAGGGAGACCGACACGGAGGTGATACTGGCGTACCTGCACTCCCTGCTGGCAGAGCTCAATAGCGCTTACTACCAAAGTAAAGATACAGTGCGAACCCTGAATGCTAACCTCTCTAAGTTCATCGAGTTTAAGCTCGTGGTAGAGACACACCTGAGCGAGCAGCCCTCTATCCCGGCTATCGCAGAGAAGCTCTCCCTGTCTACCAATAGTCTCTACCGCATCGTAAAGGAACATAGCGGCACCTCGCCCAAAGACTTCTTTATAAACCGGCTGATGGCGGAGGCACAGCGCAAGCTGCGCTACTCCAATCTCTCTATCAAGGAGGTGGCCTACGAGTTAGGATTCAACGACCCGGATTATTTCTCGCGGCTTTTCAAAAAAAGCACGGGGAAAAGCGCCAGTGATTTTTTGCCGGGGCAGGATTTGTCAGGTAAATAAGAGGAAATGTCCATCTGCTCCGCATAGGGGCGCTCTACTTTTGCTGCATCACTTTTTAAAACAACAAAATGATGAAATCAGCATTAGTCACAGGAGCCAACAAGAGCATAGGCTATGAGGTAGCGCGCCAGCTGGCGCAGCAAGGAATATACGTGTACATGGGCAGCCGCGATCTGCAAAATGGCCTCGATGCCGCCGCCAGGCTCCGGGCAGAGGGTCTACCCCATGGAGAAGCGATACAGCTGGACACCACAGATGATAGCTCTGTACGCGCCGCCCGCCAGCAGATAGGCCAGAAAACAGAGGTACTGGACATACTGATCAATAATGCAGGTGTCTTTGGCGGGTATCCGCAGGGGGCGCTGGATGCCACGATAGATCGGTTCAAAGCCACTTATGATGTCAATGTGTATGGCGTGGTGCGCGTGACGCAGGCATTCATGGACCTGCTGCAAAGAGCGCCGGAGCCCCGTATCGTCAATGTGAGCTCCAGCCAGGGCTCCCTGACCCTGCACAGCGACCCTGCGTATAAATACTACGAGTATAAAGCAGCAGTCTATCACTCGTCAAAGGCTGCCATGAATATGTACACAGTGGTACTGGCATACGAGCTGCGGGATACCGCCTTCCGCGTGAATGCGGTCTGCCCGGGATTTACCAAGACGGATTTCAATGGGCATCGTGGACCCGGCACGGTAGAAGATGCCGCAAAGCGCATCGTGAAGTATGCACTGATCGGTGCCGATGGTCCCACAGGAAAATTCTTTAGCGAAGAAAACAATCCGGCTACGGGCGTGATACCATGGTAGATAAAGGATGACCCTGTACCCGGCCGCAGCCGTACAGCGCAAATACAAACAATAAAGACTGATTTTTCATTCACTAAAGGCATAAAATATACTTTATGAATGAAAAACCAGTCTTTCATATTGCAAAACACAGAAAAAGAATGTATATTTGAGTGGTAAATCATGCATTAAGGCATTATTTAGCCCACTATGACTGATATATCCTACCAAAACTGGCCCGCCATGAGCGACCAGGCCCTCACCGCGCAGATAGGCGCCTATATACAGCACCACCGCCTCCGCCAGAATAAGACACAGGCCTCACTGGCACAGGCTGCCGGCATCAGCCGCTCTACGCTCAGCCTGCTGGAGCGCGGCGAGACCGTGACGCTGGCCACGCTCATACAGGTGCTGCGTGTGCTGGACCTGCTGCATGTGATGAGCGCCTTTGTAGTGCAGCCCGAGGTGAGTCCTATGGCCCTGCTGCGCGAGCAGACAGAGCGCCGCTACCGCGCGCGCGGCCACCACACAGACACTGACACTACCCCACCCACAGACTGGTAAGCCATGCAACTAGCAGAAGTAAAAATATGGGACACGCTGGTGGGTGCCGTAGCCTGGGATGAGGGGCGGGGGCTCGCCACCTTTGAGTATGATGCGGCGTACCGGCGCTCGGGGGCCGACCTCGCGCCGCTCCTGATGCCCGTGCGCGGGCCGCAGGGCATCTATAGCTTCCCGGAGCTGCGCAGGCCGCCGGGCACAGCGCTCGATACTTTTCGCGGCCTGCCGGGGCTGCTGGCAGACTCCCTGCCGGACCGCTATGGCAGCGCGCTGATAGACGTGTGGCTGGCGCAGCAGGGCCGCCCGCAGGGCAGTATGAATCCCCTAGAGATGCTCTGCTTCATAGGCACCCGCGGCATGGGTGCGCTGGAGTATGCGCCCGCCGCTCTCCCACCGGATCGCAATACCTTCTCCGTAGAGGTGGCGCAGCTCGTAGAGATAGCGCGCGAGATGCTGACGAGGAAAGAAGCCTTTGCCACTGATATGCCCAGCGAGGAGGCGCATGCCATGCGCGAGATCCTGCGCATAGGCACCAGCGCCGGCGGTGCCCGGCCAAAGGCCGTGATCGCGTGGAATGAAAAGACCGGCGAGGTGCGCTCCGGCCAGACACGCGCGCCGAGGGGCTTCACCCACTGGCTGCTGAAGCTGGATGGCGTGAGTGATATACAGCTCGGCGCGAGCCGTGGCTATGGCCGTGTGGAGATGGCCTACTACCTCATGGCGCGCGACTGCGGCATAGACATGATGCCCTCACGCCTGCTGGAGGAGGGTGGCAGGGCACACTTCATGACCCAGCGGTATGACCGCGCTGATGGAGATGTGCGCCACCATATACAGACGCTCTGCGCCATGCGCCACTATGACTACAATGAGGTGACGAGCTACAGCTACGAGCAGCTATTTCAGACCATGCGGGAGCTGCGGCTGGACTACCAGGCGGCGGAGCAGATGTTCAGGAGGATGGTCTTCAATGTAGTGGCGCGCAACTGTGATGACCATACGAAGAACTTTGCCTTTCGCCTCCGGCAAAACAGCGCCTGGGAGCTGGCACCCGCCTATGACCTCTGCCACGCCTACAAACCGGGCCACCAGTGGGTGAGCCAGCACGCGCTGAGCATACAGGGCAAACGCCAGCACATCACCCGCGATGACCTGCTGGCCGTAGGTGCCTCTATCCGCATGAAAAAAGCTAATGACGCTATCAACGAGATAGCCTCCATCGTCTCCCGCTGGCGCGACTATGCAGACCAGATGCGCGTAGCGCCAAAGCTGCGCGATGAGATAGCAGGGACGCTGGTGAGGCTTTAAGTGAAAAGGTAAAACTGAAAAGCTAAAAACTGGTTATAGTGCGCTAGCAATAATGGCGTAAGAAAGGCCGAGTGACCCGCGCCGTTGTTGGTCGCCCGACCTGCAACCAGATGAGAGCGTCGCCTGACACGCAAAAATGCCCCCTCATGAAGATGATCGCGCACCGCGCTTGTTGTTGGTCAGCGACCAACAACGGCATAGATGATCGGAAACAACGCCCCACCTAGTTCGTCTGCGTCAGGCTCAGGCTGAGGTAGGTAGTGTCTGTGCCGCTGGCCATGGTCATGCCTGCGCCGCGCAGGGTCAGGCGGTTACTGTTTTTGCTATCAGGAGTAGACTGTATGCCGTCTGTGCCAGAGCCGCCTACAGAGTGGTACACTACCTCACTGCCCGGCGCACCCACTATCACGCGTATCATCACCTCTGCCCTGCCGGGCACAGAGACACTATCATCAGTGATCACGCTATAGGTACCCTCTGCGGGTATGCCACTCGTATTGCTATAGCAGAGGAGTAGCCGCGCCTGCGTGCCCGATGCAGTGGCAGCAGTCATACCATAGTGCCCGGCAAAGGGAGTATCAGTCAGCCTGGCAAAAGTACAATCAGAGACACTATACTTGACGCCATTTAATATCCAGTAGCTGGACTTATCCTTTTTGCAGGCACAGAGGGCCGTGAGCAGCAGTAGTATGATAGGCAGAGTCTTGCGCACGCGAGTCATGTTTCAGATAAATATAGGAAATTAATTTTGTCCACCACACTGAAACTGAGTGCAATAAACAGCTGGATTGCGCTACATTTGCCGCCACAAAACAAAACTATGAGAAAATACTGCCTGCTCCTCCTGCTGTGTATCGGCGCACAGCTCACACACGCACAGACCGCCGCCAAGGGTACCGCTTACTTTGATGTGGTCGTCTCTGACACAGTACAGCTACGGGCTGTCTCCTTTACCTACAAGATAAGCGCCGGTATGAGCGCGGCCAGCGAAGGTGCCGGTATGTTTGCCGCTATGATGCGCGGGCTGGACACCTCAGACACGCAGCAGAGCATGGAGGCCCTGCGCCGTATGCTGCGAGACAATGCCTATGCGTACACCGAAGATATCAGCGACAAGTACAACAGCAAGTCGCCATCTGTAAAGGCAGTCTACGTGACAGTGACGTCTGAACCGCAGCTGGTGCTGCTGCGCGACCGCGTAGCGCGTATAGAGGGCGTATCCGGCACACTCTACGGGGTAGACTATGAGTCGCCTGACAAATACTTTGAGCTGCTCTTCCGCAGGCTGTATGACAAAGCACAACAACAGGCGAAGCTCATGGCCTGGGTAGCAGGGCAGACCAGCTACCACATCAGCAGCGCCACGGAGACGCCCGAGCCGAGCAACTCCTACGAGGACATGCTAGGCATGATGACCAAGAAGATGCCGATGATGGGCCTGCTCCTGGATGGCAATACGCGCCTGACCAAAACCTACACACGCCGCATGACCTTCCGCTACGAGATGCAGTGATGCCTCTCACTGCATAAAAAAAGCGGCCAGCCCAAAGGACTGACCGCTATAGAAACAAGTATCAATAATGGTTAAGCAACTTCAGCTTCCATTTCTTCTTCAGGCTGCTCCTGATCTTCTTCCTGTGTCTCCATCGCACCCATAGATTTGGCTGCGAGGCCGAGTGCGGCTGAGGCTACCAGGCCACCGAGCAGGCCACCCTTGCGGAGACCCCAGAAGCCTACGATAGCCAGAGAGGCATAGCGTGCTATCTTGTCATAGTTCACGTCTTCCGCCTTGCCGGTCAGGATATCGCCTACCCGGTCTATCCAGTTGGCTCCTTCGCCGGGCTGCTCATCTTCGTCCTGTGCAGCTTCCTCGCCTTCTTCCAGTTCATCAGTTTCTTCGCTTTCATCCTGGCCTTCGGCCTGCTCAGAGTACCTGCCAGCCGGGCGCTGACGGCCACTGCGGCCGTGGTCTGCCTCCTGGTCTTCCTCTGCGTTAAAGTCATTAAAGTCTTCACCCGACTCCTCATTGTAGCCAGCCTGTGCGCTGCCACCTTGTGGTCCCTCTTGTGGATTGCGGTATTGATTCCTTTCTTCTTCATTGCCCCTGCGCGGGTCGTTCATTCTGTCCCTTTTCATGATGATATATTTTGTTTTTAGTTTTCACTATCAGGCTAAAAAACTGTGCCAGCACGCCGCGTTTGCAAAATCACTCGCAATGTGCCACATACAGATATATAAGGTTAAAGGCCGTTGAAGGCCGCTGCTCATTTTGCCCTTTCCCATTCCCATAATCTTTTTGCACGCATGCCGATAGCTAAATAAATTGCCCATCGCTCAGGCCGCCTCCTGTCCTTTTGTATCTTAGCCACTGTATGAGCGCCTACACCATACTGACCATACTCATCTGCCTCTCGGCAGCCTTTGCGTATATCAATCACCGCTTCATCAGGTTGCCGTTTGTGATCGGGCTCTTTGTGCTCAGTACGCTGCTCTCGCTGCTGGTGCTCAGTACGCACGTGTGGCTGCCGCTACCGTATGCGCAGCTGCGCACCTTTGTAGAGCAGACGGATATCAGCCGCGCTATACTGGATGTGATGCTGGGGCTGCTGCTCTTCGCCGGGGCGCTGCACACCAGCTGGGGCGATATGCGCCGGCAGCTGGCCCCCGTGGCGCTGCTGGCAGTAGGCGGCGTGCTGGTCTCTACAGCCGTGATAGGCGGGCTGCTCTATGCGCTCACTGCGGCGCTGGGCCTGGCGGTGCCGCTGGTGTACTGCCTGCTCTTTGGCGCGGTGGTCTCTCCTACTGACCCGATAGCTGTGATAGGCATCCTGACCAAGGCCCGCGTACCCAAAAAGATAGAGACCC
>CAZNDJ010000047.1:0-24838 GCA_964571705.1 uncultured Chitinophagaceae bacterium | reverse complement strand
GAAAAGCTACTGTCTGAAAAGACGAAGCTCGTATCTACCTCCTATATCTCAAACTCTCTGGGCACGATCAATCCTGTGCATGACATCATAGCTGCCGCACACAAAGTAGGTGCGAAAGTATTCATAGATGCGGCGCAGGCGCTGCCACATATGAAGGTGGATGTGCAAGCACTGGACTGTGACTTCCTGGGATTCTCGGGCCATAAGGTGTTTGGGCCTACGGGTATCGGCATCCTGTATGGCAAGGAGGCGCTGCTGCTGGATATGCCACCATTCATGGGTGGTGGGGAGATGATCAAGACGGTATCTTTTAAAGGTACGAGCTACAATGACCTGCCTTATAAATTTGAAGCGGGTACGCCGCATATAGAGGGTGGTATAGCTCTGGGCGAGGCGATACACTATATCAATGGTATCGGGCTCGAGGCGATCTATGCCTATGAAGAAGAACTACTGCACTATGCTACCAATAAGCTCACCGAGATAGACGGACTGCGTGTGATAGGTACTGCGGAGAAGAAGGCTTCTGTGCTCTCCTTTCTGGTGGGTGATATACATCCGTATGACCTGGGTGTGCTGCTCAATGAGCAGGGCATCGCGATCCGTACCGGTCATCACTGCTGCCAGCCTATCATGGATCAGTTTGGTATAGAGGGTACGTGCCGGGCTTCGTTTGCCTTCTACAATACGATGCAGGAAATAGATGTGCTGGCTGATGCGATCAGGAAGGCGGTGAAGATACTGGGGTAGTCATTTTGTGGTAGAGCGTCAAATCCCCCTGGTCCCCTTTTTAAAGCAGGAATTTCAACAAGTAGAGCAGTATTGCGTAAAATTGCTCCTGATATGATCTGGAGCGTGTTGCTTATAACCTGAATCAGATCAGAGAGTAGGCATTGAGGAAGTCGTCCTTCTTTCTGGCGGCTACGTCTATCTCCTGGCCGTCGCTCATGACCACGTGGCCTCCCCTGCCCTTCACATAGCGTGTCACGCGATTAACATTGATGATATACTGGCGGTGTATGCGGCAGAATAGCGGCTCTGGCAGCAGCTCTTCATACATCCCGATCTGGCGCGTGATGAGCAGCTTCTGCCCATCTACTAGGTGAAACTGGGTATAGTTGCCATCGCTCTGGCAGTAGAGGATATCATTGATATTGATAAAGGTCATGCCATCGAGTGTAGGCAGAGAGAGCTTCTGCAGCTTGGTGGCGGGCTGCGCCATATTATGCAGCAGGATATTGAGGCTCTGATTGATACTCCTGCTTTTGAGTTGCTCCTGTGCTTTGCGTACAGCGATCACCAGTTCATTGATGTCAATGGGTTTCATCAGGTAGTCAATGGCCGAAAACTTGATAGCCTGCACAGCATAATGATCAAAGGCGGTGACAAATATGACACCAAACCTGATCTGCGAAAACCTTTTCAAAAGATCGAAGCCATTGCCTCCCGGCATCTCCACATCCAGGAATATCAGGTCCGGCTCATTCTCTTTGATCCGGCGCTCTGCCTCAATAGCGGAATGGGCCATGGCCACCACATCTACATCCGGACAGTACCGGGTCAAAAGTGAGTTGAGGTTTTGGGCCACCAGCAACTCATCGTCTACAATAATAGCTCTCATATGTACTTACTGCTCAAAGGCTAAAATAAATAACGTACCCTCAGGTTGGTTATTATCACCATACTTATCTTTTACCTCCATGCGTATCTTCTTATCACTTATCTGATTGATAGCCTGTATACGCATCTCGGTGAGTGACATCCCCTTAGACTGATATTCTACGTGCATGGTTGTTTTTAGCTGGCGGGCCTTTTCACGGCCTATACCGTTGTCGTCCACAGAGCAATACAAAGTGCTGTCCTTTATGACAAAAGACAACAGCAGGCGGCCATCATTCCCCTCCCTGTTTCGCAGTCCGTGGCGGATGGCGTTTTCTATGATAGGCTGCAGGAGCATGGGAGGTACTTGTATCTCAAAGGTATCCACATCATCTGCTACCTGTATCTCATAGATAAATTTATCTCCAAACCTGAGATTTTCCATCCGTATATAGTCACTGAGGTAGGCTATCTCTTCGTCCAGCGCGATGTACTGCTCTCCGGAGAGGTCCAGCGTCTTGCGTATGAGGCGGGCAAAATTGGACAGGTACATATTAGCAGCGTACATGTCTTCCTGATTGACGAAATGCTGAACGGCGGTGAGGCAATTGAAGATGAAATGAGGGTTCATCTGGGCCTTGAGTGCCTGCTGCTCGAGATCTATGATCTTATTGTGCAGGCTCTGCTCAAACTCATACCTGCGCCGCTGCCGTAGAAACCGGTCACGTATGAGCAAGAAACCTATAATAAGTATCGATATCATGATAGTGGCCCAAAACCATACAGTGGTATAGAAAGCAGGCCTGATACGAAAATGTATGCGTGCTACGGAAGCGGACCTGTTGCCATATTTGTCCAGCACTGCTACCTCAAACTGGTAGGTACCGGGAGACAGTGAGCGAAAATCTACAGAACGGTTGGTAGTAGTCGTCCAGGCCTCATTGCCACTACCCAGAAGGCGGTACTGGTAGCGCAGGTCAGCGGCCGATGGAAGAGCGACCGCGACATATTCTATCTTCAGGTCATTCTGATCGTGGCGCAGGTCATACATCGATTCGTGTATGGTACTATCCTCATCATGAATGCGCACTGATGATATATATACCGGTACCTGCAGGGCGGTCATCGTATATTGGGCATTCAGCACTGAAAGTCCGGCAGCAGTACCTATATAAACCAGGCTATCCCTGACCAGCACATCATTGATATCATCACTGAGCAACCCATCTGTCGTATTGAACGGGGTGATATCTGTGACGGCCAGCGAATCGCCGTGGTAGTGATAAGTAATCTTATTGACCCCAAAATTGGTAGCTACCCAGACCTCCCCTGCCCGGCCCTGCACTATCCTGCGGCAGATAGTACCATTGTAGCCGGCATAAATCTCTGAGGATATATGTGCCAGGATCTTATGCCCGTCATACACCATGACACCAGTGGCAGGAGTACCTATCCACAGAAGGCTATCACTGGTAAAACACAGTGTAGATACTCTGCCTCGCAGACGCTGATCCTGTGTGATACGACTGACATGTGCGGGATCTGTAAACTCGTAGACACCATCTATGGAAGCAAAAAATACTCTGCCATCGGGATGACGTACCATATCTATGTACCGGCGCAACTCAGTATTGTCTTCGGCCATAGCTCCAGTGCCGGCATCTATGGTCAATATACATGACAGCAGGCCTACGAGGACCACATTGCGCTCCCGGATGGGCAAGAGGGACTTGGGCCCGCCGGAAGAATGGTGGAAATAGGTAGTCTGTCCAGAATGGATATCATACCGGAATATCTTACCACTCGTGATACAATATATGTGATCCTGAAACCTGACCAGGCGGCGGATCCTCTCCGGCGTACTGCTGCCGGCTATATTCCATTTGTGCAGTGGGCCGGTACCGTGCTGCCAGTAGACATCTCCCTCTGAGGTGCCTATCAAAATCGTATCTCTGGCGAAAACACTTAAGGCAGTGATACTACTACTTTTCAGAAGGCTGCTGATATTCTGCGCTCCCAGATCCGTATTCTTTATGATATATAAACCGTCATCGCTGGTGAGGATGTATAGGTTGCCGTTGCGATCTACTCCTATATTATTTGCATGGCCGGACCAGATCCGCCGCGGTATGCTACTGAGGGCAGTATCCAGCATATATACGCCGGTATTTGTAGCGGACACATAGAAGCGCGCACCCTGGCTTATCACATTGCCGGGTATAGCCTCTGTAGGCAAAAGTATAGGCTTGCTCTGGACATATTTATTGGCTGAGTCACGATAATATACCTCTACCTGATGCGGCATGAAGCGAAACAATCTATTGCCTATCCATTTACCATTATTCCAGAAAACGCTGGAGTCAAAAGCCGCCAACCGCAGCTGCCCATCCCTATCAGACCGGCGCAGACAGCCAAAGGAAGTAAGAAGATCAAGAGTGGAATCTGAAGTGCGCTGCACCTGTAGTATGCCATGGGGGATCATATGGTAATGGCGGACCGAATCAGCAACGCACTCGTAGATATCTGAAGTATTGAAAAGAAATAACCCCCGGCCCAGCGCCATATTGGCATTCATAAACTCGCCAAATTCACATTTGATAGCGGCCAATGAGGAATCATTGGCAGTGGTGTATATCTGGCCATCGCGATAGTAGCATGCAGCCTTGCTATAGGTGACGACCCATAGCTTTCGCGTATCCTTATCAAAAAAAACAGCAAGGACCTCGTTATCCGGAAGGCCTTGCAACGTAGTGTACACTTTGAATTTCACTCCATCAAACCGCACGAGACCTGCCTCTGTGCCAATCCATACAAAGCCCTGGTCGTCCTGCGCCATGGAGTAGGTGACGGAGGAGGGCAGCCCATCTCTGACCGAATAGTGAAACGCGGAAACCTCCTGCCCATACGATGCGTAGAGTACATGCAGCAAGAAAGCGACCAAAATGTGTTTAAGCAATCTCATTGTACGATCAAAAGCCTGACTATAGTACCTGCAGCTGTCTCTCCTTCATATTTATCTTCTATCCCGAGGGATATCTTGTCAGCGCTTATCTGATTGATAGCCTGTATGCGCATGGCTGTGAGGGCCATCCCCTTTGACTGATATTCGACATGTGTGGTGGTTTTCAATTGCTGTGCTTTTTTGCGGCCTATACCATTATCATCTACTACGCAGTGCAGCACTCCATGGACCAGATAAAAGCGGATCTGAAGCCGACCGTCATTTCCTACGCGGTTTCGGAGGCCATGGCGGATAGCGTTTTCTATGATAGGCTGTAGCAGCATGGGTGGTACCAGTGCCTCAAATGTATCAACATCCCGGTCCACTTGTATCTCATAAGTAAACTTATCTCCAAACCGGAGGCACTCCATCCCGATATAGTCGCTGAGATAGGCTATCTCCTCATCCAGAGATATATACTGCTCTCCGGAGAGATCGAGTGTCTTGCGGATGAGGCGTGCAAAATTGGACAGGTACATATTAGCGGAATACATATCTTCTTTATTCACAAAATGCTGTACTGCAGTGAGACAGTTGAAGATAAAATGAGGGTTCATCTGTGCCTTGAGCGCCTGCTGCTCGAGGTCTATTATCTTATGCTTCATACCCTGCTCCTGCTCATAGCGCCGGCGCTGCAGGCGAAACCTCCAGTAAATAACGGAGAAGCCAGCCGCCAGGACACCGATCCCTGCCAGGACCCAAAACCAAATGGTCTGGTAAAAGGCGGGTGCTATTTTAAAATTCACTTTAGCGGAAGATTCCGAGCGATCACCAAACTTGTCGAGGGCTACCACCTCAAAGGTATATGCGCCGGGCGCGAGTGAGCGGAATTCTAAAGATGTATTGGAGGTAGTGGACCAGCTATCATTGCCGCTGCCCAAAAGCCGGTACTGATAGCGAAGGCCAGCTGCTGAGGGCAGCACCACGCCTACATACTCTATCCTGAGGTTATTCTGCAGATGGCTCAGCTGATAGGGCCACTGGTGCGCCCCGCTATCCCTATCATTTATGAAAACTGAGGTGATATAAACTGAGGTCGGTACGGTAGCCATGAGCCGGTGTTCATTCAGTACACTCAGGCCTCCTGCTGTAGCAAGAAAAACAATGCTATCCCTGATCAGGATGTCATTCACATCATCACTGGCCAAACCATCAGAAAGGGTGAAAGGCGTGATAGCATCTATGTGTAGCGTACCATCCCACCAGTACTGGACCCGATTGGCTCCTCCATTGGTAGCTATCCATACTGTGCCTGGCCGGCCGGCGGCGATCTTGCGGCAGATGGCACCATGATACCGCAGATCAGTAGCTGCACTGATACTGCCTACTATACGGCTACCGTCAAAGACCCAGATACCATCTGATGGCGTACCAATCCAGAGCAAGCTATCTGATGTGAAACACAAAGAGGTGATACGCCTGTCACCCGCAGTATCTACACGCTGCAATACAGAATCCCGATCAGGCCGGTACGTATAGATACCATCTAGTGAGCCACAAAACACACGGCCATCCGGATGCTGCGCCAGGGCTGTGATGCGCCGGTAGGATGGATACTCCTCATACCTGCCAGTGCGGGTATCAAAGCGGGCGAGGCTGGCCAGCATCCCGATCAATATCGTGTGGCTATCGGAGAGTTTGAGGAGCGACTTTGGGCCGCCGGCCCAAAACTTTGCTTTGCGCGCTGTAGTATCGCCCCAGTGTGCTATGCGGGAGGCAGCTCCCCCTTCTTTGAAGTAGGCCATATCACCATTTGTGATCATGAAGACCTTGTCTCCGTCATAGCTCAGGAGTGCTCTGACCTTGTCCCGGCCAGGGCCCGTTACTTCCTTATCACGTATCAGGCTCCTGCCATCCCAGCTGTAGATGTGCCCTTCACTGCTACCGCAATACAAATGCCCTGACGGAGACCAGGCCATTGCGGTCAGGTTATTGCCATGCTCTGCGCCATCTGGCTGATAGTTGGCCAGAGAGGTATTGGGTATCACATACACCCCGTCATCTACGGTACTGATCCAGATATCTCCGGCGCGGTCCACCGCTATATCATTGCTACGTCCCAGCCATACCGGGCTCAGCGCTCCCTGCAGCGAGGTATCTATAGCATATACGCCAGAGCCTGCTATGGATATCAGGTAGCGACCACCACGCTGTATGACGCTAAGTGCATTCTGCTTTGCCTCCAGTTGTATCCTGCCTTTGAGCGAGTATGCGCTACCGTGATGCCCATCAAACACTGAGATCACCCCGCTACTATACATGAAGAGCCTGTCCCCTATCCATTTGCCACGGCCCAGACTGGAGTCACAGCAGAAGGCACCGTATAAAGAATCTACATGATCCGTATGCCGCAAAATACCCCACAAACCTACCATGACGTCTATAAGGGAATCGTTCCACTGGTGAATACTCCTGATCTCACAAACGAGTGGCTTGACAGGTATTTTATCGATCTTCTGCCCTGCTACCCGATACACGTCGTAGCCACTATTCAGAAATACGCCCAGACCCGGCTGTGCATGTAAATTGATAAAATCCCCTGTCCTGAACCTGATCTTGCGCAGCAGAGAATCATTGTGGCCGGTATAAAATTTACCAGCTTTATAATAGCAAGGATCGGCCTTGTACACTACCAGCCAAAGGCGATCAGATACGGAGTCGTAAGAGACGCCCAGCACTTCATTGTCAGGTAGGCCATCCTGCGTGGTAAACACGCGGAAATGAGCCCCGTCGAACCTGGCCAGCCCACCCTCCGTACCAAACCACATAAACCCCTGGCGGTCCTGCGCCAGTGCATACACGGTAGATGATGGCAATCCATCTCTGACGGATAGGTGCACAGGGTTAGAATACTGCGCTGACACCAATACCGGCAGTAGCAAAAGCATGCACCAAAAAGATCTGAGGACGGTCACTTTACTTGGGATAGCATGACTAAAGTAAAATATATCACGGCTTATACCTCAGAATCCCTGGTAAAAACACGCCGGCCACAAAATCTGCACGCTCATACAAAAATCTACACGCTCATACAGTCACATGAACGATCCATGCAATGTATTTTACCTTAGTACCACGAAAGCCAGAAAGCAGCACAATCCCAACATATTCTAATCAGTGGAACACGTAAAGCGCCCTCATACCTGAAGGCGTTTTTTTATTTCTGCCGGGCGCTATGGATGCAATTTTTAGTTTTTTACGATAGAGGTGCGGACTTTTCGAGAGAAATACTATATTTGCAGTCCTTTCGAAAAGGATGCACCCGTAGCTTAACTGGATAGAGCAGCTGACTACGGATCAGCAGGTTAGGGGTTCGACTCCCTTCGGGTGCACTTATTACAATAAAAGCCATGTATCTCCATACATGGCTTTTTTATTTCTCCATTATCACAATAGCCTTAACACGTTAGCACATCTGCTAACAGGCATGCAACTTTTGCACACGTATTCCATCTTAACATATGGATTAGTATATTTATACCAATCCACTCTCAACTTCATTTATTGCGATAAACACACACATAAACCAAGCTAGATCTATACCCAACATGAAAAAAGTTTTATCTCTCGCTCTTCTCCTGGTGTCGTTTTCTCTGTGCTCCCGGCTGTATGCCAGCCACGTGATGGGTGCGGACCTGACCTACACCAGTATCGGTCCCAACCAATATCTAGTGACACTCACTACGTATCGCGACTGTAATGGTATCACGATGGGAGGCCCCCTGACGGTAGCATACGAATCGTCTCAGTGCGGAGTGAGCTCTTCTCTGACGCTCAATCAGGTGGGTGCGGCTCAGGATATCACACCGGCCTGCTTCTCTACTACCGATGCCTGCCACGGAGGTAGTGGTATAGGGATAGAGAAGGATGTGTTTCAGGGTGTGCTGACGCTGCCGGCGGGATGTGGCTCAGACTGGGTACTGAGCTGGAGCATGTGCTGCCGCAATGCTGCCATCACCACACTGAGCGCTCCGGACAATGAAGACTTTTACATAGAGGCGCACCTGAATAATACGCTGCCTACACCTGACAACTCGCCTCAGTTTTCTAATGACCCGGTGGGTGTCTATTGCAATGGCTTCACACAACTATATAACCAGGGTGGCATAGATGCTGACGGCGACTCGCTGCACTACTACCTGATGCCATCCCTGAACGGCGCAGGCTCTTCTGTAGGCTATGCAGGCAGCTACAATGCCAACAATCCAATGTCTACCACGGGCGGTACAACCCTGGACCCAAATACAGGACAGCTGACCTTCACACCAAACCAATCACAGGTGGCGGTAGTAAAAGTGGGTGTAGATGAATACCGCAATGGCGTACTGATAGGCCACGTAGAGCGTGACATGCAGGTGATCGTGACCAACTGTACCAACTCCGCTCCTACTGCTGGTGGCATCAATGGTGTAGCTGGTGCCTACACCTATAATACTACCGCCTGCTCCAGTTTCTGCTTCACCATACAGACCAGCTCGGCCAATCCGGCAGATAGTATCTTCTACTCGCTGGCCGGGGCAAACCTGCCGGGTGCCACCTTCACACTATCAGGTGGCTCGCAGCCGCTGATCACTGTGTGCTGGTCGCCATCTCAGGCTGATGTGGGTAGCAATACCTTTGTACTCAATCTGAGGAACAATGCCTGCCCATACTACGGTACGGCATCTGTAGCATATACTATAGTAGTAGCACCAGCTGCCAATCCTCCTGTAGATGGCGGTCCGGATATCCACCTCTGCCAGGGTCAGACAGGCTCACTGACGGCTACCTCTGCAGGCAGTGTAGTGAGCTACACCTGGTCTGATGGCGCTACTACTCATGTGGGTGCTACATGGAGCGGTATCAATCCTGCTGTGACTACTATATATACCGTATCTGCACTGTACACTAATGGCTGTACGCTGACCGATCAGGTAGTAGTGTACCGCAATACCAAGCCTACTGTAGTAGCCTATCCTCCTGTATCTACTATCTGCTCTACGTCAGACACGATACAGCTCAATACGATAGCTACCAATGCAGCTACCTATAGCTGGACGCCTGCTGCGGGCCTGACCTGCAGCACCTGTGGAAGCCCTAAGGCCTCTCCTACTGCGAGCACCGTCTACTCTGTAGTGGCGCTGGATAGCTCCGGCTGCCCTAGTGATACCGCGAGGGTACGTGTGAACCTGAACAGCCCGCCACCGGTGCAGAGCTGCTCTGTGATCTATGCTACACCTACAGGTACCGGCAGTGGCTCGCAGGGCGACCCGACCAACCTGGACAACGCGCTGGCTGCTGCTCAGTGTAATAATGCTGTGATCAAGCTGGCGATAGGCACTTATAATATAGACTTCCCTATCACGACTCTGGGTAGCTATACTACTATAGAGGGTGGCTTTGACCCGGCCAATAACTGGGTGAAGAGTAGCCTCGCGGGCGCTACGACCATCTACCGTAGTGCACTGAACCTGGAGGGCACAGGCAATACCAAGCGTCTGGTAGGTATCTACCTGAATGGTGCGCAGTATATCCGCCTGCAGGACCTGACCGTGCAGACAGCCAACTGCCCTGCGATATCCGGCACAGACACTTTTGGCTATACCAACTATGGTATCCATATGACCAACTGCTCGAATTACAACTTTACCCGCTGCCAGGTGAAGCCGGGCAGCGGCTCTGACGGCAAAGCAGGTACCCCTGCCACAGGCTCTGGTACGCCAGGCGCC
This sequence comes from uncultured Chitinophagaceae bacterium, assembly GCA_964571705.1. Classification (GTDB taxonomy): domain Bacteria; phylum Bacteroidota; class Bacteroidia; order Chitinophagales; family LD1; genus UBA1941. The sequence continues at coordinate 14,530 of CAZNDJ010000047.1, read as the reverse complement.
AATGGCAATACTGCAGGCAATACTGCTACAGGCGCTGCTCCGGGTGCCGGCCCTAATGCCGGTGGCAATGGTGGCAACGGCGGTAGCGGTGGTACGACCTCTGGCGGATCAGGTACAGCAGGATCTGCCGGTACCGGTCCGGGTGCTGGCGGAGGCGGAGGCGGCGGAGGCGGGTCATTGACCTGTGCTGCTTTCGGCATCTTCAATGGCAGTGCAGCTCAGCCTGGTGGCAACGGTGCACCAGGCACCCCCGGCACCTCTGGCCTGTCAGGTGGTGCAGGCGTACTGACTGGCGGTTTCTTCACCGCAGGTGGCCAGGGTGGCAATGGTACTGCAGGTACCACCGGTAGCGGCGGTGGCGGTGGTGGCGGCACTGGTGGTGCTGCCCTCAATACGCGCGGCTCAGGCGGTGGTAGTGGCGGTAGCGGCGGCGGCGGTGGTACGGGCGGTACAGGCGGCTATGGCGGTGGCAACTGCTTTGGCATCTTTATCAATACCAATGGCGCAAATGGCGTCATCAAAGATTGTAACATAGGCCCTCTGGCTGCCGGCAATGGCGGCGCAGGTGGCACTGGCGGTGCAGGTGGTGCAGGTGGTGCAGGTGGCAGTGGTAATACAGGTGGCTCAGGCTGCCAGAACTTCTACGGTAATGGTGGTAATGGTGGCGCTGGCGGTGCCGGTGGCTCTGGTGGCAACGGTGGTGGCGGTACTGCTGCCAGGCTGTATGTGAGCGGTGGTACACCTCTGGTCTCTGCAGACAGCACCTTTGGCCTCGTGGCCCAGCCTACGATCTTTGCTGCCAATATCTCGTGTACCAATCGCAACGATACACTCTCCTCTGCCGCATCAGGCAACTGGAATGCGGGCGCTAATGCGACCGTGCCGACAGGTACCGGTACACAGCTCGTGACTCAATATACTGTGATAGGCCGCAAGGATATTACGTACAGTGCTAATACATATACAGGCTTCGTGAATATCGCGCTGGACCAGAGTTCCTTCATACCTGTGATACAATCTACAGCTACTGCTATCAATGCTGATACATTCTTTGTGTGCCAGGGCAGCAGTGCCAACTTTAACCTGCAGATCGCATCGGGTGATACGTTCAGCTGGGATTTTGGCGGAGCGCTGAGCCCTAGCGTGTACCACGGTGCTACGCAGCAGAACCTGACGGGACTGACCTTTAATACTCCAGGCCTCTACATGATAGTGGCCAATATCAAAACAAGCTGCTGCGGCTGGTCGCCATATGATACGGCCTGGCTGCGCGTAGACCCGCAGCCTACTATCACCTATACAGGTACTACATCTTTCTGTCCGGGAGACAGCGCTCACATCATACTGAGCGGCACAGGTGCCACCTATCAGTGGACACCGGCAGGTGGCGTGAGTGACCCGACAGGTACTGATGTGTACCTGCATCCGCTAAACTCTACTACCTACACAGCCTCTGCCCTCAGCGCGAGTGGCAGGTGCCATGCAGATACTTCTATCGCTATCACAGTGCTCACTCCGGCTACGCTGGCATTCACTACTGTGCCGGCCACGTGTGGCAGCAATGGTGGCGCTACTGTGACAGCTACACCGGCGGGCAGCTATACCTACCAGTGGAACCCGACCGGCGCTACTACAGCATCTATCAGCAGCCAGCCTGCGGGCAACTATAGCGTGACCGTGACACCTGTAGGCTCCAGCTGCAGCGTGACAGGCGTAGTCGCTATCAGTGCTAATGGTGGTGTACAGGCATTTGTGACCAGAACGGTACAACCGACCTGCCATGGCCTGTGCGATGGCGCGGTGAAGGTCCGTGTGATAGGAGGTACTGCACCATACAATCTGTCCTGGAGTACAGGATCTACTATCGACAGTATCTTCGGCCTCTGCGCGGCTACCTATACGGTGACCGCCACGGATGCCAACGGATGCAGCGTGACAGTATCTCAGACACTGACAGAGCCACTGCCGCTGAGCGCAGTCACTCTGGATAGCACGGATGCACGCTGTGCCAGCTCCTGTACCGGAGCAGCTGTCATAGACGGACAGGGAGGTACAGGCACCTATAGCTATACCTGGAGCCCTGCTATCACTCCATCTATCAACAGGCCGACCAATCTCTGTGCAGGCCACTACGATATCACTGTGACCGACCAGAACGGCTGTACCGGCACAGGTGGGGTGACCATCAATGCAGCAGTACCGGTGATCAACGTATCTCTGGTGCACACACCGGAGACATGCCCAGGCTACTGCAATGCTACGAGCACGATCACTGTGAGCAGCGGCGTGCCGCCATATACCTTCCAGTGGAGCAATGGGCCTACCTCTGCGCGCGATAGCAATATGTGTGTGGGTGCATACACTGTGGTAGTGACGGATTCATTCAACTGTCCGCAGACAGTGAACGATACGATACAGCCCTCTCCTATCCTGCCTATGACAGCCTCATTTAACACTACGGTAGAGACCTGTCCTGGTATCTGCAATGCAACAAGTATAGCTACTGTATCTAATGGTACGGCACCATATAGCTACTCATGGAGCAATGGTGGCACACAGGCTAATAACAGCAGCCTATGCGTGCAGGTCTACACACTGACCGTGACTGATGCCAATACATGTACAGCTAAATTTAGCGATACGATACCATCATCCGGCATACTGCCGCTGCAGGTTTCCTTTGCTAACAGGGTGGAGAGCTGCCCTCAGGTGTGTGATGGTACGATCACCGCTACTGCTACAGATGGTACCGGCCCGTACACCTACGCCTGGAGCAATGGCGCTACCACGGCTACCAATAGCAATGTATGTACAGGCAGCTATGTACTGACTGTGACAGATGCGCACAACTGTACTGTGGCTATATCTGACAGCCTGGACCCATCTCCAAACTCAATAGCTGGTTTTGCGCTGACTACTAACAGTACAAACATCTGCTATGACAAGCAAGACTCGATCACACTGACGGCTACGGCAGACTCTCTGATCACCTTTGTATGGAGCACGGGCGCTACCACTCCTGCTGCGCTGACCTCTGCGATCACAGTGCCTGACTCTGGTACCTATCAGGTGTCGGCTACGAAGAACGGCTGCGTGACCACACTGACCCAGATCATCACAGGCGTGAAGTGTGATAGTACCTGTGGCGTAGCGATAGCGGATGCTTTCACACCAAACGGTGACGGCAAGAATGATGAGTTTAAAGCAATCTACACCTGCTCTGTTTATTCCTTTACTATGACCATCTACAACAGGTGGGGTGAGAAAGTATTTGAAACGAACGATATCAACAAGGGATGGGATGGCACCTACAAGGGAGCCGCTATGCCATCTGAAGTTTACATATGGTACGTCTGCTCAAAGGAAAAAGATGTGACACCGGAAGTCTGCAAAACAGGCAAGCTGACACTCTTCCGATAAGAAACGATAATCACTGAAGAAAAGGCCATGAGTGTAGTGCTCATGGCCTTTTAGTTTTATGGGCGGATGGTGACCCTGACGTGAGCGTGAGGATCAGTGACCATGATCTGTAGGTTTTTATTGGCCACATCACGGCTGGCTACGTAGTGTGAAGCTCCTGTGACCTCCCAGTGGTAGGCATCTCCCATATACAGGCGAGGCACGGAGATGAGTGTAGGCGCTTTGATCTTTTCATCAGCTATATACTCCATTTCAAATGCCTTGGATACCGGATCGAAATGATAGGAGATCAGCTGCCCGGCTACTGCAGCGGGATAGACACGCAGCAGCTGCCACATCATAGGCGAAGGCGTGAGGTCACGATTGAGCGGGCCCCAGCCACCAGGATCTCCCGACCAGTAGGTCCATGAGGCCTGCCGCTGATCGAGGCCGAGTAGGATATCCTGTGTGTATTTGTCAAAGTCTTTCTTCTGTGCAGAAAGACCGAACTCGCCGAGTAGCAGGGATGACTGCTGCAACTGAGTCTCATGGTCACGATGGCGAAACCACTTGTCGAGGCTCTTCTTATCTTTTGGCTTGTAGTCGCCGCCTATGTCTACAAATTTCATGTAGCAGTGTGGTGCGTAAACCATCTTGTGTACGATGGTATCGTTCACTTTGGGCAGGTGTGAGCGCATACCGAAATTAGTACCAAACGACCGTGGCTCAAAAAAGATGTAGCGCATCGTGTCTTCCTTTCTGATAGCGGGTATCAGTCTTTTGTACATAGCGGTGAGCCACCTGCGCTCAAAGCCGCCTGCGAGTGTCTTGATGATCTTGCCTCCATGAGGCTCATTCATGAGGTCGTAGCCGATCACATAGGGATCATCCTTTAGCATAGAGACCACGCGCATCCAGGAGCGTATGTAGTGGTCCTGCAGTTCCTTGCGTTTTTTATACTTCCAGAATGTCACATAGGAGTGAATCACCTTAGGCTCCATGTTCTGCATCCACCAGGGCCATTTGTCTGGTATCAGATTCTTGATACGGGTATAGGTGGCAGCCCACTCGGGAGCACCATTGTCTCCTACCCCGTAGCCGTAGACATCCTGATGCATATCTATGATCACATACATACCGCGGTCGGTGTACCACTTCACACGTTCGCGCACTCTGGCCAGATAGGCCTCGTCAAAGGAATCCTTCTTAGGCTCTATAGCCCCCCAGAAGACAAGGTACCGCACCGCATTCCAGCCGAGGTCGCGGTGCTCGCGCTCTACGTCCTTCTCTTGTATCCAGGGTTGATGCCCGGGGGAGTTCTTGGCACTGCCGGCTGTATTGAGGCCATGCAGGATGACAGTACGGCCATAGGCATCATGTATAGGGGCTGCCACCTGAGCATCGGCAGCAGATATGAGTGAGACTGATAGTATAAAAGCAAACAACTTCTTCATGCACCAAATGTAGATAAAGCGGCAAAGTACGGTATAAATAGATTTTATATATAAACAAAAACATCTATTGCTGAATCTTAAGAAATCATTAAAAAATTGTTTGGATACGACCTACAGATAATGTAGATTTAGAGGGCTAAACCTTTACCATTTTATGAAGCAACCATCTACCCGGTCCTACTCCCTTTTGTCCTCCTTTTTTTCGTCTCTGGCAGCGTCCTCAGGCAAATTTTTTCTCGCCTCCGGCCTTATCTTTATTTGTTGTATTCAGTCATCTCTTCAGGCGCAAAACCTGGTACTCAATCCAAGCTTTGAGACCACATCCGGCTGCCCTGTAGGTATCAGTGAGTTTGACAGAGCGACCAACTGGTTTTCTACCAATACCGGTGCGGATAGCTGCTCCTCTCCAGACCTATATGCAAGCTGTGCACCAACCATAGGCGGTGCCAATAGCCCTAGCGGTCTGCTGGGCTACCAGGCATCACGCACGGGTACGCATCATGCAGGTATCATTTTGAGTGAGGGTTTCGTAGGCTGCGTGCGGCTGAATGACAACTACCGTGAATACATAGAGGGGCAACTGTCTACACCGATGGTGGCAGGCCAGAAGTACCTCGTACGTTTTTATGTGAGCCTGCCGGAGGGCGTGATGTGGGGCAGCAATAGTATAGGTGTTTACTTTACCAATACCCAATACCAGCACAACGCCTGCCCGAGCAATGCACTGATCAATGTGACGCCCCAGCTTAATATGTGCGGACCAGCTATCATGGATACGATCAACTGGATACCAGTGCAATGGATCTATACAGCAACTGGTGGTGAGCAGTATTTTACTATAGGCAACTTTAAAAATGATAATAACACCAACTACGTATCGCTGAATTGTAGCACCTTCAATCCATATATCTACTACTACATAGACGATGTGAACGTCTCAGTAGCGCTGCCAAACCAGTGCGGCATCACAGTACTGACTGACTCTGTCAATGCTACCTGTGGTAGTAATAATGGCAGTGTACGGGTCAATGCGCAAGGGTGCACGACACCATTCAGCTATGCATGGTCCGCACCGGGCGGCAGCGGGACGTCACTCACCAACCTCGGCGCCGGCACCTACACGGTATCTATCACCGATGCTACCGGATGTGTACAGACCACCTCTATATCAGTGAATGCAGCCTGCCCTACTACCCTATGCCGTAACACCAATGGCTCTCTCACCGTATCAGGCGGTACTGGCCCATATACATGGCAGGTGTGGGATAGTACAGGTAGCGTGTGCCAGGGAGGCATCGTCTTTGGCGGGCTATGCCTGGGTGGTACATGGGTAGCTACCTACGGGTGGAAGACTGTGAGCAGCGGCGCGGCCACCTCCTATACACCAGTAGCCGGCACAGACACCCTGCGTGTGATAGATAATGCAGGTACGACAGTGACATCATGGAATATAGCCACATTGCCACCGTGCAACAGCTGCAACCTGGTGGTCACCCCTGGCCGTACTGTGAACGTAGCCTGTGCGCGAAACGCATCAGGATTTGCGAAAGTGAACCATACGGGTGGTACGGCACCGCTCACCTATACCTGGTCACCCAATGTAAGCACGACGGACTCCGCATCAGGACTGGCTGCAGGTACCTACACCGTGACGGTATCAGATCCCAATGGCTGCTCTGGTACGGCATCCTTTACCATCACCGGGCCTACTACCAATGTAACCAGCAGCGTACTGACCAATGTACCTGCGGGCTGTACGACCAATACCGGCAAAATAGTACTCTCTACTACAGGCGGCACACCCGGCTATACCTATGTATGGTCTCCTAATGTAAGCACGCGGGACTCTGCTACTAATCTCGCTGCAGGCAGCTATAGTGTCACCGTGACGGATGCCAATGGCTGCTCCACCGTGGTAGCTGCCACTGTGGCATCCGCCTCGGCGATCACAGTGAGTGCAGGACCGCAGACCAATGTAAGCTGCAATGGCGGCAATAATGGTGTGGCACACGTGAATGTATCCGGCGCTACGGCTCCGCTCACCTATACCTGGTCACCTAATGTCAGTACAGCAGACTCTGCGCGTAACCTGAGCGCTGGTACATACACTGTGACAGTACGCGATGCGAATGGCTGTACAGGTTCTGCCAGCTTTACTATCACGCAGCCCGCGACCGCACTGGCTCTGACCAATACACCTACACAGCCTACCTGCGGTGGCAATAATGGTAAAGTAGTAGTGCGCGCTACAGGAGGCACACCGGCATACAGCTATACATGGTCGCCCAATGTGAGCAGTATAGACTCTGCCGTCAATCTCCCTGCCGGCAGCTATAATATAACCGTGACCGATAGCCGCGGCTGCACAGCTACGACCAGCGCTACCCTCTCACCATCTACACAGGTGACGGCCACAGCAGGTACACAGACCAATGTGAGCTGCTACGGTGGTAGCAATGGGGTGGCTCATGTATCCGTGTCAGGTGGTGCTACTCCACTGACATACACATGGTCTGCAGGTGGCAGTACAGCAGACTCTGCTACGGGCCTCACGGCTGGTACCTATACAGTGACTGTACGCGATGCCGGAGGGTGCAGTGCTTCTGCCTCTATCACGATCACACAGCCGGCATCAGCACTTTCTGCGACAGCAGCTACTACTGCTACCAGCTGTGGCGGTAGTACCGGACAGGTCACCATCACTCCTACCGGGGGTACTGCGGGCTATAGCTATACATGGTCACCCAATGTCAGCTCGACAGCTACTGCCAGTAATCTGGGCGTAGGCACCTATAATGTGACTGTGACAGATGCACACAACTGTACCTTTGCGCTGTCTGCTGCGATAGCATCTACGTCCGGATTCAGCGTAGCACAAGGCGGACAGACGAATGTGAACTGCTATGGTGCCACTACAGGGACGGCGCAGGTGACTACATCTGGTGGTACCACGCCATACACATATACCTGGTCTCCAAACGTGAGCAGCGGACCTAATGCCAGCAACCTCGCGGCAGGCACCTATACAGTGACTGTAGCTGACCAGGCGAGCTGCTCCGGTGTAGTGACCTTCAATATAAGCCAACCAGCTGCAGCACTCAGCGTGTCCGCCACGGTGACACACGCGACCTGCGGCAATAGCAGTGGCCAGATAACACTAACTACCACGGGTGGCACTACAGGATACACATATGCATGGTCTCCTAACGTGAGTACTACTACTACTGCCAGTAACCTGGCGGCGGGCAGCTACAACACTACTGTGACTGATGCGCTGGGCTGTACTGCTACGAGCAATAATACTGTGACCGTCTCCCCGGCTGTGAATGCTGCGATAGGAACGACTATCAATATCAGCTGCAATGGCGCTAATGATGGCGCGGCAGATGTAAATGTAAGCGGTGGCTCGACACCATTTTTCTACGCATGGACACCTGCTGCGGGTATCAGCGGGGCTAATACAGATAGCGCCTATGGGCTGCAGCCAGGTGTGACCTATACAGCCATCGTGAGTGACATAGCGGGCTGTGCAGACACCGTGACAGCATCCGTGACCCAACCTACACCATATAGCGTATCTCACAATAGTGTGAATGCCGACTGCGGCGTGAGCAATGGCAGCGCCTCTGTGACTGTCAGCGGCAGCAATGGCAGCTATACCTATCTCTGGAATAACGGGCAAACAAGCAGCGCTCTCACCGGCCTCGGAGGTGGACTGTATAAGGTGACTATCACTGACGCCAAAGGATGCACCTATATAGATAGTGTGACCGTAGGAGTCAATGGTGGCCCTTCTGCCCCTACGATCAGCGGAGGCCCGCTCACACTATGCCAGGGTGACAGCGTGACGCTGACCAGCAGCGCCAGCACCGGCAATACCTGGAGTACTGGTGCTACTACACAGAGTATCGTAGTCTATACCTCAGGCAGCTACACCGTGACGCAGACCGCAGGCGGATGTACCAGCCCAGCCTCTGCGCCAGCGGTAGTCACGGTAAACCCGATACCTGCCACGCCTACTATCACCGCATCCGGACCACTCTCCTTCTGCCAGGGCAGCAGTGTGACGCTCACGAGCAGCGCCGCGAGTGGCAACGTCTGGAGCAATGGTGCAACGACACAGGATATAGTAGTCACTACTTCGGGAAGCTTCTCCGTGACCACTACGCAGCTCGGCTGTCAGAGCGCAACTTCGGCACCGGTGACCACCACGGTGATACCTAATCCTGCGCCTGTGATCACTACTACTGATACAGCAGTGTGTCCCGGAGCTACAGCAACGCTGGATGCTACGACTGCAGGAGCGACAGCCTATGTATGGAGCAACTCCAATACACAGCCGACCGTGAGTGTGAGCGACGGCACCTACTCTGTGACCGTAACGGTCAACAGCTGTACCGGCACTGCCTCGATCTCCATCGGTGCCCTGCCAGTGCTGGGCACGCTGACGCTACCTGATGCGGTATCGCCATGTACAGGAGATACAGTGACGCTGGATGCTACGACTGCTAATGCGACCACCTATCAGTGGTCAGGCATCACTGCCACTACACCAGTAGTATATATCACAGCGGGTGCCGGCGGCGCTGACTCTGCCGTGTACCGCGTAGATGTATCTAATAGCTGCGGAGCACTGACGGACTCAGTGACGGTAGCATTCCAGGATTGTGAGTGCAGGCTGACCATGGCCAATGCCTTCACGCCAAATGGTGATGGACGCAATGACAGTTATGGGCCGATCATGCTCTGCCAAAATCCTACCTCCATGAGCATGCGTATCTATAACCGCTGGGGGCAACTCATATTTGAAAGTACCTCTCTGAATGCGAAATGGGATGGCACCTATATGGGGCAGCCACAGCCTATAGAGGTTTACACGTATGTAGTAGAGTTTAGTGGCCTGGAAAACCATGTGCAGAAGACGGTGCACCTGAGTGGTACGGTGACACTATTGAGATAATACCACCCTCCATCAAAAAATAATAAGCCCTGGCATTGTGCCGGGGCTTTTTTTTGAACGTTCAATAAGAAAGACCTTTCTCCGTCAGGTGCTTCCAATACCGCTTTGGTACGTGGCGGATGTGCAGTTTCATATTCTTGCGGCTGGCGATATTGGTGCTTTTGAAATATTGTTGCCACAAGGTTTGATACAAGGCTTCATTCTGATCCATCCATAAAACGCTGTCCGCGCCCTGGCTATCCTCACTGAAAGTGATCGTGATGGTCTCTACTGTTTTCAGGTTGTAATAAATACCGAAACCTCTGCGGAGGTCATAGATGATCCACTGCTGGTCGGCATAGCGCTTCTCAAAATGCTCCCGTATCAGAGGAATGACATTAAAGTCTGGCTCTATGCCGTCATAGAAGATATTATCCTTTGTGAGTTTGAAGCGGATGAAGGCTTTCATCCGGTGCCGCTCACGGTGCACCATCCGGTCTACGCGCTGTAGGCGCAATACTGCAAAGTTGGAATAATCTTTTTCGATATTGCGGGGGCTGGAGAGTGCGTGACGGATGTAGGCCAGCATCGTATCTTCTTCTTGCAGCGTATCTGCCAGATAAGCGTGATAGATAGAAGCCATACCTTCCTTTGAGAGTTTTTGCGATAGGCCGGTCCACACTCTTTTAGCCTTGACCTCATCAGTATCTATATGGATGATACTGCCAAACATAACTGTGCCCGGCACCTCCTTGCAGATATGTACATCTACCAATTTGTACTCATATACATAGAATACAGCAGAGAGGAAACCCTCAAACGTTTTATCATAGACCAGTACGTCCATCAGAAGATACTCAACTGCTTTTGATGCAAAAGAAATTTGCCAGACGAGCCCGCGAGTATCATGCCTTTGATCTGCATCTCGGTCAGGTCTCGCGTAGGCTCAGAGAGGCCGGCACAGGTGATGAAATGCTTGGCGCGGTTCATCGCGATACCCATTTTCTTCAGGTGGTCCCATGTGAGCTGGCCAAATTTGCGGCCCTCAATAATTTTATGGATCGAGTTGAGCCCTATACCCGGCACGCGCAGCAGCAGAGATTTATCAGCCTTATTAATATCGAGGGGAAAGAGTGACATATTGCGCAGTGCCCAGCCCAGCTTGGGATCTATCTCGGAGTCGAAGAAAGGTATCGTCTCAGGCAGCAACTCATCTGTAGTAAAGCCATAGAAGCGCTGGAGCCAGTCGGCCTGGTAGAGCCTGTTTTCGCGCAGCAGGGGCACCTGTGAGCCGAGTGCAGGAAGGCGGTTGTCATTGCTGATAGGGACATAGCCCGAGTAGTACACACGCTTCATTTTAAACTTATCGTAGAAGGCCGAGGCGACCTTCATGATATCGCGGTCAGTCTCTCCGGTAGCGCCTACGATCACCTGTGTGCTCTGCCCGGCTGGTACGAAGGTCGGTACTTTACGAAGTACCTTGCGCTCGTCCTGGTATTGCGTGATCTCATTTGTGATCTGACGGATAGGTACTATCATGTCCTCGCGCTTCTTGTCTGGAGCCAGTAGTTTGAGGCCTTCATTGGTAGGCATCTCGATATTCATACTGAGGCGGTCAGCATAGAGGCCAGCGGCGTGCATCAGGTCGGCGCTGGCACCGAGTATAGATTTGAGATGGATATAGCCGTTAAAGTTTTGCTCAGTGCGGAGCTTCTTTGCGATCAGCACCATGCGCTCCATGGTGTAGTCGGCATTCTTCATGATGCCGGAGCTGAGAAATAGCCCTTCGATGTAGTTTCTCCGATAGAAATTCATGGTCAGATCCACCACTTCGTCTACGCTAAAGCTCGTCCGCTTGATATCATTGCTCCGGCGGGTGACACAGTAGGCGCAATCATAAATGCAGATATTGCTCATGAGTATTTTGAGCAGTGAGACGCAGCGGCCATCCTCAGTATAGGTATGGCAAATGCCACTGCCTGTATCGCCGAGGCCCTTTCCTTTATTCTTTCGCGTGCTGCCGCTGCTGGAGCAGGACACATCATACTTCGCCGCATCGGCCAGTATCGCGAGCTTGGCCTGTATTTTTTCCATAACGCTAAATTAATTAGCATTTACTATAAATACAGCAAAACAAGCAGGCATTTTTCCACTTATATTTGGGTATGAAATCTACTTTTCTACTCAGCGCGACCTTGTTGTTTTGCTTACCAATTTTTGCCCAGAAATTTGACATAGAGGGGCACCGCGGCTGCCGGGGCCTCATGCCGGAGAATACGATACCGGCCTTTATCAAAGCTGTAGAACTCGGCGCTACTACGCTGGAGCTGGATGTGCTGGTCACGCGGGATGGACAGCTGGTAGTCTCTCACGACCCGGTGCTGAATGATGTGATCATGACCAAACCGGACGGGACACCTGTGACAGCAGAGGAGGCCACGAAGTTGCGCATTTTTGATATGCCGTATGCGGAGATAAAGAAGTACGATGCGGGGCTGAGAGGCAATCCAAAGTTTCCGGAGCAGCAAAAGATGGCTGTGTACAAGCCGTTGCTCAAAACCGTAATAGACAGCGTGGAGAAATATGTAAAGGCGCACAAGCTGCCGCCGGTCTACTACAATATCGAAACGAAGTCTACGAAAGAAGGCGATGATGTGTACAATCCGAAGCCAAATGTTTTCGCACAGGCGCTATATGATGTGATAGCAGACAAGAAGGTGGTACCGCGCTGCATCATCCAGTCATTTGACCCGCGCACGCTGCAGGAGATAAAGAAGATAGATGCCAATATCACCACTGCCCTGCTGGTGGCCAATCTGAATGGCTTTGACAAAAACATCGGTGAGCTGGGCTTCCCTCCTGCCATCTACAGCCCGGAGTACCACCTGGTCAATAAGAAGCTCGTAGCCAAGTGCCATGCACTGAACATAAAGGTGATACCATGGACGGTGAATGATGAAAAGACGATGCGTAAAGTGAAAGCGCTGGGTGTGGATGGGCTGATCACCGACTATCCTGATAGAGCCCTGAAAGCGCTGAGTGCCGTGAAATAGCGCTTGATCGATTTACAGATGTACTGATTGACGGATGTACAGATTGCAACCTCCTGCATTTCTAAAATCTGTAATTCTGTAAAGCCGTAATTCTGTAAATCTTTCACCTCCTTCCTTATATTTGTCTCAAACGACCCATCACTCATGAAGAAAAGCCTTGGCCTCGCTGCTGCCCTGCTACTGATCGCTGCTATCAGCTTTACCACTGCGTGCAAGAAAACGCCACCGCCAGATACCTGTATCGGATCGGTGCCGGATACGCTGTACGTAGGCCAGCAGGGCACCTTTATCAGCTGTACACAGGGCGAGCTGAAGTCTACACTGTGGATCTGGGGCGATGGTGGCCGTGGTACTACGGATACTGCCTACCACACCTATACTCAACCAGGCACCTACCAGTGCAGCCTGATCACGTCTAACGGCACGGGCAATACTAAGAACTTCACAGTAGTAGTGATCCGTGCGGAGAATAACTGGACCTTCCAGTCAGCCTCTTATCAGTCCGGCACTGCCGCTGTAGTGAATGACACTGTACAGACCACTAATTTCACAGCTACCAATATCTCTAACGTAAGTAATCTGATCTTTGCCTTTGACACCCTGCCTACAGCTGATGGCAACTATCAGGTGATCGATGCGCAGTTTGGTACGCAGGGCTACCATACAGTAGGTGTATACGTCTCAACTCCGAGCGGCGCTAACTATGTCTCAACAGGCCGCGACCACTCTGTAGCAGCCGTGACCTTCGTAGGTGGCAAGATCAACATCGCCCTCACTTCTACCATGATGGTGAATGTAGCGGTGCCTAGTGATAGCTCGGTGCTGACGGCGAGTGTACGTCAGACGCAGTAGGTTGACTTCGGATGTGGGATTTCGGCAGAGCCGGATTGTATTTACAGATTTACGGAATTACTGATTTCAATTGCCTCTGCGTCTCCGCACCTCAGCGGTAAAAAATGTATTCCCCTTCGCCCCTCGCCCTCTGTCCCTCGTCCCCCCAAAGCAAGAGGCACCAAACTCGCGCCTGATGCCTCCTGTTTCTAAAACCCAATTAAAAGTTGATGCCGCTGCTTATTGGGCAGGGCCGTACAGATCTTTCCATGGACTAGGATACTCGCGGTAAAACTCCTTTGGCTTCGTCAGGTCCATACGGAGGCCGGTGTTTGGCCCGATGTATTTATCGCGGTTGGTCTTGTCCAGATTCTTGTGCGCGGTGATAGACCAGCAGGTAGAGCTGCCCCCCTTGGCGATATCTACGCTCCAGCGCAGGAATAGCTGCCACACGCGGAACCACTTCTGACCGTAGTGCTCCATGATATAATTCTCATTGCGCATCCAGTTGTAGTACCACTTGTGGATGGTGTGCGAGTAGTGGATGCCCACATTCTCCAGGTGCGCCACCTCAAAGTTGGCATCCTGCAGCGACTCGATGAGGAAGCCCAGCGGAGTAGACGCATCTGCACCCGGGAAGATATACTCACCCATAAACATGATCCACACCAGATCCTGATAGTGCGGGCCTTTCTTCAGAATACCCGGATTGGCACGGATACCTGCCTGCTGGATGTAAAATTTGCCATCGTCTTCCAGCCTGTCATAGATCATCTTGATAAAGCCCGGGAACTTGCGCACACCTACGTGCTCGCCCATCTCCAGACACGATATCTTATTGAACTTGAGACCAG
>CAZNDJ010000046.1:0-24868 GCA_964571705.1 uncultured Chitinophagaceae bacterium | reverse complement strand
GATCTTTTGTTTCTTTTGGATCAAGCCAAAAGAAAGGAAGAGAATTTGTTGTGGGCTACAAAGAAACCCTAGCTTAATCCAGCAAGCTCTTCTCCCAGATCCTCCCACTTCTTCATCTCCGCATCCAGCTGCTTTTTCAGCCCGTCATACTTGGTGAAGAAATTAGGATCAGCCGTCAGCTTAGAGTAGTGATCAGGTATTTTGAGCTGATCATCTATCAGTTGGATCTCCTTCTCCAGCTTCTCTATATTCTGCTCGGCTATGCCTATAGCCTTCTTCACGCGGTTGATCTCTTTAGAGTTGTCTACGCTTGTGTCTTTAGCTTTCGCCGCAGGCGCAGCAGCGGCAGTCTTGCCTTTTGCTTTCGCATCCTTCTCAGCCTCCAGCGCACGCATATCCTCGAGGTTCTTCTTCTCGAGGAAGGCATTGATATCATCCAGGTGCACCTTGATGCCATCCTTGGTAAACTCAAATATCTTATTCGTTAGGCCACTTAGGAAGTCACGATCGTGCGATACTACTACTACTGTACCTTCATAGTTCTTCAGCGCGTTTTGCAGGATCTCCTTAGAGAGCATGTCCAGGTGGTTGGTAGGCTCATCCATCACGAGGAAGTTCCTCGGCTCCAGGATCATACGGCACAGCGCCAGGCGGCTCTTTTCACCACCAGACAGCACCTTCACTTTCTTAAACACATCATCACCCTTGAAGAGGAAGCAGCCCAGCAGGTCGCGCAGCTTTGTACGGATCTCACCTACCGCTACGCGGTCTACCACCTCCAGTACTGTATCATTGCCATCTATCGTATCGGCTGCGTGCTGCGCATAGTAGCCCACGGTCACATTGTAGCCCAGCTCTACCTCACCCGCATCGTACGGCACATCACCCACCAGCATCCGGCTAAAGGTCGTCTTACCCATGCCGTTCTTGCCTATGAAGGCGATCTTATCTCCACGGTCTATCTCTACAGACTGATTGTCTATGACCTTCTTCGGCCCGTAGGTCTTCGTCATACCTTTCGCTGTCAGCACCACCTTGCCAGATGGCTTAGACGGCGGGAAGCGCAGGTTCATCGCCGCCACGTTCTCTTCCTCCACCTCTATGATATCCATCTTATCCAGCTTCTTGATCAGGGACTGGGCAAAGGTCGCCTTACTAGCCTTCGCGCGGAATCGGTCAATGTTGCGCTCTATCTGCGCGATGTCGCGCTGCTGGTTCTTCTGTGCATTGATTACCTGCTCGCGGCGCTCCTTGCGCAGCTCCGTGTACTTGGTGTATGGCGCGCCGTAGTCCTCTATATCACCTGCCACTACATCGATAGTACGGTTTGTAATGTTATCCAGGAAAGAACGGTCGTGCGATACCATCACGATAGCGCCAGGATAGTCCTTCAGAAACTTCTCCAGCCACAGCACCGACTCGATATCCAGGTGGTTGGTAGGCTCATCGAGCAGCACCAGGTCAGGCTTTTGGAGCAGGATCTTCGCCAGCTCGATACGCATCTGCCAGCCACCTGAGAACTCCTTCACCTTCTTCACAAAGTCACTCGCCTCAAAGCCCAGGCCCTTCAGCACGCGCTCCGTCTGCTCCTCTATGCTGTAGCCATCGTGTACCTCTATCTGGTGCTCCACCTCCTGCATCTCATTGATCAGGTCCATATAGCTGTCCGTCTCATAGTCCGTACGCGTCTCCAGCTCATGCACGATCTTGTCCTTGCGCTCGATCATCACCAGTACATTCTCGAAGGCCCGCTTTGCCTCCTCTATCACCGTCAGCTGCGAGGTCGTATCCAGGTCCTGGGGCAGGTAGCCTATGATCGTCCCCTTCGGGAACATGATATCCCCACCATCTATCTGCTGGATGCCCTTCAGCACTTTTAGCAGCGTAGACTTACCCGCACCATTGCGGCCCACCAGGCCTATCTTATCCGATGCATTGATCAGAAACGAAACCTTATCAAACATCACCCGCCCCGAAAAGTGGAGCTCTATATTAGAAACAGCTATCATCGTATTTGTAGTAGTTAGCAGTGCGCAGCAGCCGGGCCGACACGCCCAAACCCAATCCCCGCACCATTTAGCGCCGCGAAGATACGACATTGACAGGTCATTTGAAAAGGTTAAAAGATTATCAATTCTAACCGGCGTCAGCCATAAAAACTAAAACCTTTGCGAGAGAAATTCATCTGAAAATATATTAGCGCTATTTCTCGAAGCAATCTTCCACTTAAAGGGCTGTTAAAGTCCCCTTTAGGGGATTTAGGGTCGCACTCGGGCGTCCGGGCGGGCTCTACGCTCCTAGTCCTCAGTCGCTATCGCTCCCACCGGGCTATCCGCTGCGATCCCTGACGCTCGCCACGCGGCAGCATAAAAAGCGACCCTTTGCGAGAGAAATTCAAATTGAAAATAGAAGATGATATTTCTCGAAGCAATCTTCCATTTAAAGGATTGTTAGTTCTCCAATGGTCGCGTGTTAGCACCGACCACGAGTCAAGCGCCAAGCATGAGAATTGGTGATAACACTAACCGTAGGTGGAATAGTGCTTATGACACCAAATCACTAAATTTGCACCAAACACCTGCTATGTCAAATCAGGAATTAAAAGAAAAGATCATCGACTGCATGGAGACAGCAGACGATAGCGTTTTGGAGGCTATTTATACGCTTCTCAATGCAAACGCACCAGTCACCTATGCCGCCACTGAAGAGCAAATGAAGATAGTAGAAGAACGCAGGGAAGAGTACCTGGCTGGCAAGTCTAAGATGCGTCATTGGGATGAGGTCAAAGATCTCATCAAGAAGAAATGAGGAAGCATGACCTGATCATTGATGATAGGGCACTGCTCGAGGCGACCGAAGCCTATCAATACTATGAAGATGTACAGGCCGGCCTCGGAGACCGTTTCTCTAAAAATCTGGAGCAACAGATAGACTACATACGCTTTTACCCCCAGCATTTCGCTTGTGTGCGAGGTAGTATCCGTCAGGCCTTGGTACCACGTTTCCCTTATTTGATTTTCTACGAATGTCTTAAAGATACGGTCGTTATCTACTCCGTCTTCTACGCTCGTCAAAACCCAGTCCGAAAACCTGATAATGATTGAGCTAAAATCCCGCCCGTTCAGGCATTCTCCCGCCGGTTCAAGCGTCCTCGCTTGAACCTCGCCAGAAATGGGCGAACATGAGCAAACTCACACCGATTTCACACCTCACCCCCGTTTTTTGCATTTTCCCGTTTTGCCTTTTCACTTTTTCCCCTAGATTCGCAGAGTAAATCAAAAAGTCATGTCAAAGGTAATAGGCGGTATTTTTACGATCATCGGATTCATCATGCTGGCAGTAGTCACTATGCTCTACATGAATAGCTCAGCCTATCTCGAGTACAATGACGCGGCCAAGCACCTCTCGTTCTTTGAGACAGGCTACGGTCCGGCTGCAGTGATCACCTTCCTGCTGCTCTCTATCGGCCTCACCTTCCTCTTTGTGAGCAAGGAGCCAAGGCTGAACTAATTTAGACCTCCATTCCGGTCCCCATTCTTTACGGCCTGCTGGCCGCATTATTACTATTTCATCCTGTTTGACAATTATTTAGATAGCGGTGCTATGACCACCCTTATCTGGCCTATTGTTTATCAAGGCTATTGCCCCAAAAACGGTCGCCACCGCACCGCAGCCACCACATACCCCCTTCAGTCGAAAAACTTGGCCTAGCCCCATCTGTAGTGACAGGTTGCGACCTGCCTCTACCACGGCATACCGGCTGTTCCCGCCTCCCGCCACCCCTCTCAAACCCGCGCCACCACTTCACTCCATAGTCGAAAAACTTGCGCCTCAGACGGCTGTTTCCCTCGTCCTCCGGCCCCCGTCTTCCGTCCCTCTCGCAGACATTACTACCTTTGCCCGCATCAAACCAGACCACATGGCCACGATCAGACCCTTCCGCGCCCTGCGCCCCGCTCCAGCCCTCGCCGCTCAGGTAGCCACCCTGCCCTATGATGTGATGAATACCGCCGAAGCCCGCCAGATGGCAGCCGGCAATGCGCACTCATTCCTCCACGTCAGCCGCGCTGAGATAGACCTGCCCGAGGGCACCGATGACCACAGCCAGCAGGTCTACGACCAGGCCGCCCGAGCCTTCAGGGGCTTCATAGCAGACGGCACACTGATACAGGATGCCGGGGACTACCTCTATATCTACGCCCAGACCATGGCCGGCCGCCGCCAGGTAGGCCTCGTGGCTTGCAGCTCCATAGAGGACTACTTTGCCGATGTGATCAAGAAGCACGAGTACACCCGCCCCGAGAAGGAGCAGGACCGCATAGACCACATGAAGGCCGTCAAAGCCCACGTCGGTCCCATCTTCCTCACGTACCCGTCTCACACAGGTGTCAAGGAGATCATAGCCCGCACCATAGCTGGCCCGGCTGTCAATGACTTCACCTCTGAGGATGGCATCCGCCATCAGGTATGGGTCATAGACAGCGCTGCAGACATAGCCGCCATTACCGGCTACTTCACCAAGGACATCCCATACACCTACATAGCCGACGGCCACCACCGCACCGCCTCTGCCGCCAAGGTAGTCAAGCAACTCCGCGAGGCAAATCCTGCCCACACCGGCCAGGAAGAGTACAACTACTTCCTCTCGGTCCTTTTCCCCGCAGATGAGCTAGCCATCATGGACTACAACCGTGTGATCCGCGACCTCCACGGCATGACCAAGGAGACGCTCCTCACTAAGCTGGCGGACAAGTTCGATGTCACCGAGATTGCCGCTGATCAGGCTAAACCCACACAGCTGCACGACTTCGCCATGTACATAGACCATCAGTGGTATCGCCTCACGGCGAAAGCAGGTACCTACACTACAGACCCTATCGGCATCCTCGATGTATCTATCCTCTCAGACAATGTCCTCGACCCGCTCTTCGGCATCAAGAACCAGCGCACGGACAAGCGTATCGACTTCGTAGGTGGTATCCGTGGCCTGGGCCAGCTGGAGCGCCGCGTAGATAGTGGCGAGATGGCAGTGGCCTTTGCACTATACCCGGTCTCACTGCAGCAGCTCATGGACATAGCAGACTCCGGCAATGTGATGCCGCCAAAGTCTACCTGGTTTGAGCCTAAGCTACGGGATGGCCTCTTTAGTCATCTCTTCTGATGAGTGATATCAGATAGAATAAATTTCTCCAGGGGCATTTAATATGTACCTTTAATGTGTCTGATTGCCAGAGCGTCATAGTCATGCTTTGGCATTGGATTTGCTAAACCATCTCATTATCCATCAACCCAAAGTACATGATAAAACACTACCTACCCAAGCTATCGTTCGTTATCCTCCTGCTACTCTCACTGGGCCTCCGTGCGCAGGTGAATGAAGTACTGCGCGCCAGCCAGTTTGGCGGCGTGTCAAACATCAGCTACAACCCTGCCATAGCAGACAACAGGTTTCTGGTCGATATTAATCTGATGTCTGTAGGATTCGGGTTTGAGAATAATTACGTCGGTCTGAACCCAAAGACACTGACGCATCACGACTACTTCAGTGATCCCAACTTTCAGGATACCTATCTGCGCGAGCGCCTGAATGGTAATGCTAAACGTGCTTTTGTAGGTATGCAGGTGCAGGGACCACTGTCTTTCATGTTCTCTTTTGGCAAGAACCACAATAACAAAAATGCGATCGGTGTATCGTATAATGTAAACACGATAGTCAATATAGATGGCGTAAGTGAAGGCTTTGCGCGTAGCGCCTACTATGGCCTCGGTACCAAGGCCGACTCTATCACTGGGTTCAACTATCAAAACCTGAACAACAAGAACTTTGGCGCCCGGACACTGGCATGGGCAGACTTTGGCGTGACATACTCTCGTGTAGTACTGGACAAAGGACCGCACATGCTCAAAGCAGGTGTGACCGCTAAATTTATAGTAGGTATAGCCGGGGGCTACATCGCATCAAAGAATATAGACTACCGTATCAGAAACTATGACACGATAGACATCAATCACTCGGATATCAGCTATGGTCATAGTGATGTGATATCCAGCAATAGCCCGGGATACAATGACATTATGAATGGTCTCAGCAAGCCTTCATTTGCCGCTGATCTCGGCGTGATCTATGAGTGGCGGCCTGACAAGGAGAAGTACCAGTATGAGATGGACTGCAAGAAGTGGTGGGAGAATGGTAAGAATAAATACAAGCTTGCCGCTGGTTTCTCAGTGATAGATATAGGCCGTGTCAAGTTTGCCAAACCAGGTAATGTACGCAGCTACTATGCAGACATACAGGGCTATGATATAGCCAACTCCGGTATCACTGATGTACGCACTTTCGATAGCGTATTCCATAGTATGCCGGGCAATTTTAAGGCAGACAGCAAAGGCGACTTTAAGATATGGCTGCCTACGCGCTTCAATCTCTTCCTCGACTGGGAGATATACAAAGGCCTCGGCCTGAACCTGAACGGTACCATCTCTCCGGTTTTTGCCAAAGAGGGCAACCAGGTACACTATCCTAACTCTATCATGCTCACACCCCGCTATGACTGGAAGTGGATCGGCGTCTACATTCCTATGACCTATAATGATTACGGCAACTTCGGCGCAGGTGTAGGCCTGCGTGCGGGTCCGCTCTTTGTATCATCATCCAATCTCATTACCGTATTTGCCGGCAAAGCTACCTATGCTATGAATATCCAGGCCGGCCTGAAGATCACGATACCAAACCTGAAGCAGAGGGACCGTGATAAGGACGGCGTATCAAACAAGAAAGACAAGTGCAAGAAAGAAAAGGGCACCTGTGCTACGCAGGGCTGTCCTGACATGGATGGCGATAGCATAGTAGACAGCGAAGATAAGTGCCCTAGTATCCCAGGCCCTCGTGAGACCATGGGCTGCCCTGACCGTGACAAGGATGGAGTATATGACATGAACGACTCCTGTCCTGATGTGGCTGGCCCTGTAGAGCTGAGCGGCTGCCCTGATACTGATGGTGATGGTATATGGGATAAGTATGATGAGTGCCCTACAGAAAAGGGTGTGAAGGAACTCAACGGCTGCCCTGACCGCGACATGGATGGTGTAGCGGATAAAAATGATGCCTGTCCTGACGTGCCTGGAGATAAGGCACACAAAGGCTGCCCTGATACAGATGGCGACGGCCTCTATGACAATGAAGACGGCTGCCCTCGTGTGAAAGGACCAGTAGAAAATAAGGGCTGCCCATGGGCCGATACAGATGGCGATGGTGTGCTGGACAAGGATGATGCCTGCCCTGCAGTATTCGGTGTGGCGGAGAATAAGGGCTGCCCTGCACTGAGCAAGAAAGAACTGGAGACTGTCAAGTACGCCTTTGACAACCTCGAGTTTGAGACTGGCAAGGATGTGATCCGCACCAAGTCATATGCCTCTCTGAATGGCCTGGCCAAGCTGCTCATAGACAAGCCAAACTATGGACTGAAGATAGAAGGCCATACAGACAATGTAGGCGCAGCAGAGATGAATATGGAGCTCAGCCGCAAGCGTGCAGAGGCAGTCAAGAAGTACCTCGTAAGCAAGAACGTAGATGCTACTAAACTGGAGACTGCCGGCTACGGACTCACCCGCCCGATAGCAGACAATAAGACTGCTGAGGGTCGCCAGAAGAACCGCCGCGTCGAGATGACCATCACATTCAAATAGTCCGGAGAGGGCATAAAGATCAGCAAAGCCATCTGTGTCATGCAGATGGCTTTGCTCTTTAGCGAGGATCTAGTTCGCTCAGTTTTTCCAGTATCCAGGTACGGTCAGCGGTATTAGTGGTGGCTTCGATCTCTCTGCGCAGCGTAGCGACTTTTGTTTTGTCTTTCACGTCTGTGCGGTAGAGCTTTAGTACCAGGCGTGAGAAGTTGCCATAGTTGACTTTGTTTTGCTCAGAGATGAGTTTCTTTCTGTCCAGCAGCATTCTAAAGCTTTCCCGGAGGGACAGCAGAGACGTGTACTCATCCAGCTCATAGTAGGTTTTCATCAGCGTGGTTTTGGAGTCCAGCTGATAGAATACATCGCTGTATTCTACATCCTGCAGGAGCTGTAGCACCTTATCATATTGCCTTATGGCAAAGTAGTAGCGGGCCATATTGAAAGTGTAGGCGTTTTCCTTTTCTTCTTCCGGGAGCCTGACCTGGTAGGTCTCGATAAAGCTAAGGGCCCATTGATAGTTGCGCCCGCGCAGCGCTATGGTGACTATATTCTTATAGTCCCAGGGCGATAAAACATCATCCTGATAAAGCAGGTCTTGATCCAATGCATATTGGTATAGGCCCAGTATCTCGGGTAGGTAGGTGGTGTCTCCCTTATTGATCCTGCGTATACAGTAGTTCAGCGCAAAGGCAAACAACTCCCTGCGGGTATAGTCTGCCATGAGGAGAAGATGAGTAGACAAGATCTGCCTTAGCGATGTGTAGTGCCCCTCCTGATCCGGCTCTATGAGGGTGAGTATAGCTCTATAGTAAGCATCGGCTACAGGTATATGTATAGGCGGATGTTCGCGCAGGTAGCCTAGTATCTCGGTGAGTAGCGCAGTATCTTCCTGCATGCTGAGGAAGTGCCTATAGTGAAGTACCGATGCACAATAGCGGAGCTTATTTACCAGATAAAAATTATCAAGGCTGCTCATAGCCTCTACGAGGTGTTTGCTGGTATCGCGCTGCCCCTTGTTTTCTATATAGGTGTACTGCTGCTCATCCAGCCGGAATGTATGCAGGTAATACTCATGGTCCCTCAGTGGCTGCTTCTCCAGTTGATTTCTGGCCTGGAGATAGGGCTCTGTGAAGTGCTTGTCGAGCTTCATACTCGTGTACATATCCAGCAGATGGTAGTGGCTGTCATGCGGTTGTTTCTTCAGCCGCTCCAGTGTCAGGAAGGCCTCCAGTTTCTTCAGCAGGTCTGACAGCATCCTGGCAAAATATAGATTGGTAAAGGCGCGCGAAGGCTGGATCTTTTTCCATATTTTGTATCTATCGGGAATCGATTGGCTATCGGCTTTATAGTAGGGGCGCAGCGCATCATATAGGTTGATAAGCTTCTGGTCCTGATTGTGATACGGCGAGTCCAGAAACAGCCTGAAGCGATTGAGCTCATACGCATTGAGTCGGCAGAGAAGTATATGGAGTTTGGTGTCTTGCATGAAAAGTAATCCGTATAAATTTAATCAAAAATGATCTATTTATGGGCGTTAGTTGATTTTTGCTGTAAAGTAGTCCGTATAAGAGGTGATAAAAGTGCTTTTTATACTGCTTAAGATGTCGTCCTTTTGTAACGAGCTGGAGTAGCTCTTTTTATGAATGGATAAACCCGATGAAATGACAGTAGCATATCTCATGAAACGGCTGACCCGATACGTCGTGGTCATAGCTACCTTGTGTGTAGGTGTAGCAGGCTATGCACAGTGTACCACTGCACTCACTGCCAGCGTGACGGCCAGCTGTACGGGCCTGCCTACCGGCACAGCCACCATACACGCCTCTGGTCCCACGTCTCCCTACGATTTTCGCTTAGGAGTGAATGGTAGCTGGCAGCCGGATTCATTATTCACCGGGCTCAGTGCCGGTAGCGATACGATATATGTCCGTGGTACGGGTGGGTGCATAGATTCTATCATAGTGAGTATGACTGCCTCTGGTAGTCCATTCACACCCTCTGTCACAGCCTCGGCGTACACTACTACCTTCTGCAGTGGGCTGGGGCTGGTGGATACGTTTTGGGCTACGGGCGGTGGTAGTGCTGCGCTCACCTACCAGTGGTATCGCAACGGGACATCAATCCCAGGCGCTACATCTCCTGTCTATACTACATCAGTACTCAGTAGCCAGGATAGCCTCTGGGTGGTAGGCTACACGCACTCTCCATGCGCTACTGTAGACTCAGCGGTGAGCAATATCATCCATATTACTGCATACACAGGCATTGTACCATTTGTATCCGCTACTGCGTCATCTTTATCTTATTGCGCAGGGATACCTTTTGTAGATACATTCTGGGCCAGTGGTAGTGGAGGGAGTGCGGCACTGACCTATCGCTGGTATCGCAATGGTACGGCTGTATCCGGCGCTACCAATCCTACGTGGAGTACCAGCTCTCTGAGCGATAACGATAGCGTATGGGTAGTGGTACACAGTGCAGCGCCATGCGCTATCCCTGACTCTGCCCGAAGCAATATCATGCATATCCATGTCCTGTCTGATACGCTACCACCGATCGGTGTGGCTGCTTATTCTCTATCATACTGCTCAGGGATGTCATTTGTAGATACATTTTGGGCTACAGGAGGTACCAGTGCAGCGCTCACCTACCAATGGTATAGAAATGGGGTGCCGGCTGCCACGGGATCATCATGGAGTACAGGTGCATTGACCAATAATGATAGTATCTGGGTGGTAGCATATGGCACTACAGGGTGTACACTAGGTGACTCTACTGTCAGTGCACCTGTGGTCGTATCTATCCTGTCATGTGGGCCTGATACGGTCTGGCCGGGAGATGCCGATGCCAACCATATAGCAGACAATACTGACCTGCTGCCTCTGGGCCTGGCCTATGGCGCTACAGGGCCGGTGAGGGTAGTGCAAGGTATAGTATGGCAAGGCGACTCCGTAGATCCGTGGAGCCAAAACTTCAGCATCTATGCTCCGGCAGTTAATTATGCGCACGCAGATTGCAATGGCGATGGAGTGGTCAATGCAGATGATACGCTGGCTATAGTGACCAATTTTGGCCTGACGCATCCCAAGACTGACGGCTCTGCCGAGGCACGTAGTGGTGTGCCTGCGCTCAACCTGGAGTTTTCACGTGATACTGTTTACAATGGCCAGAGCCTCGTAGCTGCTTTTATATTGGGCAGTGCCAATGAACAGCTGTCCCATATTTATGGTATCGCGTTCACCTATCACTATGATCCGCTAGTCTACGATCCTAATAGTATCTCTTTTGAGTTTATCAACTCATGGCTGGGCAACTATACTAATAGCATCAATATTCAGAAGAAGTTTCTCGGCCCGGGGGTGATCAAAACCGCCATCACCGGTATAGATCACCTGGATAGGAGTGGCTGGGGCGCTATAGCCAGATTCCGGGGGACTATCACTACGGATAATATCAATGGAGTGATAAGCTATGTCAATCATGATTATGTATCAGACATTGTAGCTGTAGACATGAAAGGAGATACGATAGATGTCAGCGTCAGCAGGGATTCTGATATCATTATGATCATACCGACAGGGTTCAATGACATATCGGCTACGGGCCAGGTGAGCATATACCCTAATCCTGCATCTGATCACGTACTGGTGTCCGCTGAGCAGTCTATACAGCAGGTGAGGCTGTATGATGCCATAGGAGCGCTCGTGCTGGATACCGGAGCGCCCGGTAGTATGTCTCAGATGCTGGATGTCTCAGGTCTGGCCAATGGTGTATATACCATACAGGTAGCGACCATCTCTGGTACAGCTACACGCAAGCTAACGATACGGCATTAGTCCACTTTATAACAACCGAAAGCGTAGCGAGGTCCTTGTGGCCTCGCTTACTTTTTTAGGCAATGTGGTTATGAAAGCTCGTTCAGTTTTTCCAGTATCCAGGAGCGGTCGGCAGTGTTGCCGGTGGTTTCTATTTCTTTGCGTAGCGCAGCCAGCCTGGGCTTGTTCTTTACATCTATACGGTAGAGCTTCATGACCAGCCGGGCAAAGTTGCCATAGTTGGCCCGGTTCTGCTCAGAGATCAGTTTCTTTCTGCGCAGCAGGATGCGAAAGCTCTCTTTGAGTGACTGTAGCGGCTGGTACTCGCCCAGCTCATAGTATGTCTTCATGAGCGTCGTCTTAGAGTCGAGCAGGTAGAAGACATCCGTGTATTCTACTCCCTGCAGTAGCTCCAGCACCTGGTCATATTGCCGCATAGCAAAATGGTATCGGGCCTGATTGAAGGTCCAGGCGTTTTTCTGGTCCGCTTTGGCCAGTTTATACCTGTACTGATCGATAAAGGAGGCTGCCCATTTATACTCTTTATTGCGCAGCGCGATGGTGGTGATATTCTTGTAGTCCCAGGGAGAGAGGATGCCCTTGTCATACAGCAGCTCGTGCTCCAGTGCATACTTATAGAGGCTGAGTATCTCTGCCTGGTACTTGCTATGGCCGGTATTTATTTTGCGGATACAGTAGTTGAGAGAGTGGTCTACGGCATCCAGCTTAGTAGAGAGGGCCAGCCCGGCGCTATTGCTCAGCAGGAGTTTCCTGAGGGCGGTGAAGTGGTGCTCGGCTTCCGGCTCTGTGAGTGATAGGATGATGTAGTGATAGGCAGCTATAGCGGGGTCATCCTGTGGCGGACTCTGTCGCAGATAAGTGAGTATCTCCTCCAGCAGTGCTGCGTCCTGCTGTACATTCAGAAAATGGCTGTAGTGCAGCGCCGCAGCGGTGTACCGGAGTTTATTGATCAGGTAAAAGCGGTCGAGATGATGAAGGGTGTCTTTCAGGTTCTTTTCCGTGCCACGTTGCTTTTTATTTTCCAGAAAGGTGTACTGCTGCACCTGGAGGCGAAAGCTCTGGAGGTGATAGTCGCTGTCACGTGTCGGGTCTTTGTGCAGCTTGCTTTGTGCGGAGAGGAATGGCTCGGTGACGTGCTTACTTAGCCTGAACTCATTGTAACGCTCTAGTACTAGCAGGCTCTCTTCCGCTGGTTTTTGTTTTAGTTTCTCTATGGCTATGAAGTGTTCCACCTTGCGAAAAAGATCAGATAGCAGGCGGGCATATTTCTGATTGGTAAAGGCTGTGCGCGGATGTATCTTCTTCCATATCCTCATCTGGTCAGGCAGCGCAGTACTGTTTGTTTTATAGTAGGGCAGGAGCAGTATGTATAGCCTCATGAGTGCTTCATCCTCATTCAGATAGGGTGAGCGCATGAATTTTTCCAGCCGGTTTAGCTCGTATATTGTGAGCCTGCTGAGCAGTAGATGTAGTTTTGAGTCCTGCACGTACTATTGTTTGGTATAAATAACTTATTTCGGTACAAAAATAACCCATTTTGTATATGTAAAGTTGCTTTATGCTACAAAATGAATAGGTATAAATGCTGCTAAATGTACTTTTTTAGGGAATAGGAAAGTGGTTTTTTTGTGTCGTGATCATTAGGTCACAGCGCAATTTGAATCATCTATAAAAAATAAATATCATGAACAGGTCTATCCAAAAACTATCGATCCTCTGCCTGCTGCTACTGGCTACCGGTATCCTCCGGGCGCAATACGTACCTATACCCGACGTCGGTTTTGGCAACTGGCTCTCGGCGCATGGCTACTCCTCTGCACTCTCAGGCAATAGTACCTCGGGCTGGCAGCTGGATACTACCAATACCCTGGTGCTCACGGCTACAGACCTGCAGCAATCGGGGGATACCACCTATGCCGATATCACGGGTGTGCAATATTTCAAAAGCCTTCAAAACCTAACCTTTACAGACAACTACAGGCTGACCGGCGTGCCGCCATACTTTAATGAAACACTAGAGCACCTGGATCTCTCCAACTCAAGCGTGGTTACACTTCCTGACCTGCCGGCCCATCTGCGCGACCTGCAGCTGGACGGCACTCCGCTGCAAAACCTGCCGGCACTACCTAATAGCATACAGCGCCTGTGGATCGGCTATGGCGCGCCCAAGGTGCTCACCGTACTACCGGATAGCCTGCAGGACTTCGATGCCACTAGTGCCGGGCTGAGCAGCCTGCCGCCCTTGCCACCACATATTTTGTATGCGTTTCTGAGCTATAATTCCCTGACCACTCTGCCTCCGGTGCCGGACACGATGACCGGCCTGATGGTGGATAATAATGCGCTGACCACACTGAGCAATCTACCCCAATATGCAAGTGATGTGGACGTATCCGGCAATACAGGTTTGACCTGCCTGCCCCCATTCACCCATATCACCCAGCTCAGATTTAGCAATACGGCCATAGCGTGCGTGCCTAGCTATAATGTGAGCATGGGAACGCCGGCGATCACCAGTGTGCCTCTCTGCAGTACTTCCAATCCTAATGGCTGTGTATTCCAGAGACTGGTATATCCGGGTGATGCTAATAATGACCGCACGGCAGATAATACTGACCTGCTCAATGTGGGCCTCGGCTACGGTACTACAGGACCGGTGCGAGCAGGTGCAGTATCTACCTGGCTCGGCCAGGCAGCTACAGACTGGACAGATACTTTTGCTACGGGGTTGAATTACAAATTTGCTGACTGCGATGGCAATGGCACTATCAATGCAGCTGATACACTGCCTATCATGATCAACTTTGGTATGACGCATAGCAAGACCGATGGCGCTACACCATGGCGCAGCGGCACACCGGGTATCAAGGTGACATTCTCATCAGATACCGTACAGACAGGAGATACGCTCATCACTACATTCTACCTAGGTGATACTGCTACTCCGGTGAGCAATGTATATGGTGTGGCATTTACCTATCACTATGACCCTATCGTAAATGATACTACATCTGTCAGGTTTGGATTTCTCTCATCATGGCTGGGTACCGGTACTAATAGTATCTCGATCTACAAGGACCTGACTACCGCCGGCCAGATCAAGGCTGCTATCACCGGTATCAATCATATCAACCGCTCGGGTAGTGGCGCCATAGCACAGATGTACTCACGCATCACATCAGACAATATCAATGGCAAAGACCTGGCATACTATAGCAACAAAGGATATATCTCCGATATCACAGCAGTAGATGCTGCCGGCCATACCGTCACGCTGAACGCGGGACAGGACTCGACTGTAGTGGCGTATGAGCCTAGTGGCCTGCGTGAGCTGGACCAGGCTGCCATAGCACTCTATCCTAACCCTGCCAGCAGCCATGTGTACATCAGGTCAGAAGTAGTGATACACTCGGTAGATATATACAATGCTATGGGCCAGCAGGTGTCGGCTCAGACAGTAGCAGGCAAAGCAGCCGGCGTGGACCTGACGGGTATAGCGCCCGGCGTGTACACTGCCGCTATCAGGACCGCAGCAGGTATCAGAAATATGCGATTCATCATTACTCAATAGGGCGACTACGTGCCGTGGCCGGGTAGGGCTGCGGCACTACTGCATCAGCAGGAGCGGAGGATCAGCCTCCGCTTTTTGTTTTTATCACTAGCGGTGCATGGTTTTTGTCTCTATATTTCCATGTAAAATGAAAAGGCTGCTCTACCTACCCATCCTGCTATCTGTGCTGTGGCCCGGCCTGGTGCAGAGATGCACCGCGCAGGAGCTGTGCAAGGTGTGCCCTGTGACCCTCCTGTCTAGTACACCACCACACGGGCAGGCCTTTATACTCACTACGCTGGACGATAATCTATACAAGCGCAAGCCGCTCAGCTACTCCTCTGCCATAGAGATCATAGATGCTGATGCGCCGTGGCCCCCGAGGTGGTTTGCGCTGCATCCTACTGATACCGGAGCCGCACTGAGGCCCGGCATGATGCTCATGATGAATGCCTCTATGGATCCTGCTCTGCACTACCTGACCGTGGCACAGACCGCACTGGCCAGATTTGAGCCGGTGGTGATCACTTGCGATCAGCACATGCAGGCCAGGGATACATTCACTGCCTACCGTCATATCATGGACTCTCATGACTTTGCTATGGATAGACATGGTGGTGTGATCTACTTTGCCACACATGATACGACAGTAGACCTGCGCGCGGCCTACGGCGATCCGGGAGAGGTGCTTGTGCCTATGGAGTACCAGAGCATAGAGATAGCAGATAGTAACGGCAGGTCCGTATTCAGCTGGAACCCGCTGTATCAGCTGGGTTTTGATGCTATGTACCTGCCATACAGGTATGCGAAAGGGCTGCGGTCAAATCATGCGCGCTTTGACTGGAGCCATGGCAACTCTGTGCATCTGGATACCGATGGTGATATCCTCTACTCCTTTAAGCATATCGGTATCGGAAAAATATCGCGCACTGACGGCCATGTAATCTGGCGGATAGATAGAAACAGGCAGCGCATCAATGCGGAGTCCGACTCACTGCCCATCTTCCTGCAGCATGACCTGCAGGCTGTGCCGGGCGCCGATGGCAGGACGTACTACACAGTGCTATCTAATGGCGATAGTGCGCATCCGCAGTGCAGAGGATATCAATTCACGGTTTCCCCGGGCAAGGGAGGACCCGTAGTCAAACTGGTTAAGACCTTCCAGCCACAAAGTACGATACCTAACACCGGTGGTGGTGGCAATCTGGATCTGGCGGGCGACGGCAGCTATCTGATGAATTATGGCTTATTCCCGATAGATACGGCGGAGCATACACGCCCTCTGATGGAGTATCATCAGGGTGGTGTGGCGGCTACCTACAGTATCCCGCCATCTATCTTTTCCTTCCGGGCGCATAGTGCGCGCGGTGCGATACCCGAGCGGCCGCAGATACAGCAGCATGGCGCAGTACTCTCTGTGAGTGGCACACCACAGGACTGCAAATGGTACAAGCTGAGCGGACGCGAGCTGAAGGAAGTGAAAATGGTGGCCCGCGGTAATCTGTATACGCCTGGCGCAGCTGGGTTTTACTGCGTAGCAGTGCCATACGGCGTAGGATGGAGTGTCTCTGCTCCATTCGTATATATAAAAAAATAGCCCCGCATCTGCGAGGCTATCTTGTTATACTCAGTAGTCTTTACTTCTTGAGAGAGTCCCTGATCTCCATGAGGAGCTTGTCAGTAGAGCTAGGCTCTGGTGCCGCTGGTGCAGGCGCCGGTGCTTCTTCTTTCTTCAGCGAGTTGATACCCTTGATAAAGAGGAAGAGTACAAGGGCCACAATGATAAAGTTGACCACGATCTGCACAAAATTGCCCCAGGCCAGTATAGCAGCGCCGGCCTCTTTTGCCTTTGCATAGGTAGGATAGCTGGTACCATCCAGTGACACGAAATTGTCCGTAAAACTGACACCTTTCAATACTACCTTAGAGATGACCGGCATGATGATATCATTCACCATGGAGTCTACTATCTTGCCAAACGCGGCACCGATGATCACACCGACTGCCAGGTCTACCACGTTGCCTTTCATGGCAAAATCCTTGAATTCTTTGAGCATTCCCATATACTTAAACTTTAGGGTTAGAAAATAGTTTAGAACCTAAAGTTATAAATTAATTACACATATACAGGTATATATGACAGACTATTGCAATATCATAGGCACATCCATCAGAAGTACCTCAGCCTCAGAGTCAGCGGTGATGTGGAGTACATCTGTATCAGATATACCGAGTCCATCGCGTTTATTGAGGCTGGTACCATTGATAGTCACATCGCCGGATATCACAAAGGCGTAGACACCGTTGCCCGGTTTTCTGACGAGGTAGTCTGTCTGAAATCCTTTCTGCAGGGAGCCGATGTGAAACCACGCATCCTGATGGATCCAGAGGCCGCTGTCTGTAGGGCCGGGAGAGAGTATCTGCTGAAACTTATTGATGCGGTCTTCCTTTTTGAAGGAAGCCTGTCCGTAGCGTGGGGTCACATTGCCCTCGCGAGGGAAGAGCCATATCTGGAGCAGCTTGAGCGGATCGGTCTTGCTGGCATTGTACTCGCTGTGATAGATACCGGTGCCGGCACTCATCACCTGTACCTCACCGGCGCTGACCACCTCCTCGTGGCCCATGCTGTCTTTGTGCGCTACTGCGCCCTCCAGGGGTATGGTGATGATCTCCATATTGTCATGAGGGTGCTTGCCAAAGCCCATGCCTGCAGCTATGGTGTCATCATTGAGCACGCGCAGTACGCCGAAGTGTACGCGGGAGCGGTCAGTATAGTCCGCAAAACTGAAGGTATGCCAGGCATTGAGCCAGCCATGATCGGCGTGGCCGCGGGTGTTTGCTTTATGCAGTGTTATCTTTTCCATATTGCTGTGTTTTTGATGATACAAAGATACAACAATATTGCATGTTGCAACATGCAATTATCCTATTTAACTACTTTTTAGGATCAGGCTAGATATCCTGCAGGTGCTCCGTCTTGCAGCTATGCTCCAGTACGATCTTGGTAGAGGTCTCGCTGGGAGAGAGGCTGATGCCGGAGAGCTCGTCTATGGTCTGGCGGATAGCGTCCCACTCTGCTGCCAGTACCGGATCTGCGGCGATCTGTGCCTGCAGTACAGTGGCTTCGGTCTCAGGTAGTTCGCCATAGGCGAGGAGGATGAGGAGGTCAGATGTAGAGCTTTGTATCATGTTAGATTTTTGATGTTGATCAATCGATGCCCCATATAAACGCCGGATAGGTTTTTTATTGTGCCTTTCAGATGCTTTGGCTATGAAAAGCGGTACGGTGACTGAATCATCCCCTTTGGCCCGGCCTGACCAGCCACCAGCCTGCAGGCATGAGCACTACTACCAATATACAGATGGCCGCCAGGTGGCCATACTCCATGTACTGGCTCCAGGCACAGCGCGCGTGATAGACAAACGGATAGATAGCACCTATAGTATAGAGCAGCCAGGCCACCCGTGGCGTACGCACCACGCAGTACATACACAGCGCATAGCTGAGCAGGTGTGCTATATGAGACCAGACCGGCTCGCTGCTGAATGGCCTGATCAACCCCACCACATGTACCCCCAGGCAGATAGTGAGAAAGAGTATCATGACCCAGCGGAAAATGACAACCATCATACGACTGTAAGATACATATTAAATTAACTTCACCTTTAACAAAAAATGCGTAAGCCTGGCGACAGGTGGCCGTATTTATTGGTAACTTCATTACTCATTCTTTTTTATGAGAAAATCTTACGTCCTTTTGGTGCTTGGTATCGTTGTGTTCCTCGCCTCCTGCCGCAAAGATCCCGCTACACTCACCCTCACTGTGCAGCCAAAGTGGGGAACGGATAATCTGCAGCTCAACACGACCTACGCCGTGAACGGAGGCTATCTTCAGTTTCATAATCTCGGTCTGTACCTCTCGCATATCAAGCTGATCAAAACAGATAACAGCGAGGTAGAAGCGGACTCGGTAGCCCTGATGTGGTACACGGGTAGCGAGATCAAGATCAAGCTATCTCCGATAGAAGGGGACTACAAAGGGATCAAGTTTGGTGTAGGACTAGATTCTATACAGAATAATATCAATCCGGCGGATGTCGATCCACAGTCAGCCTACTATGATAATTCGCTCTACTGGGCCATGAATCTGGAACACCTTTTCATACAGATGGAGGGTGCATCCGGTACGCAATCTAATCTTGGTAGTATCTTTTTTTATCACATAGGGACTGACCCGATGTACAGGACTGCCACAGCAAATAAAACCTTCTCAGTGAGCGCCGGACAGAACACTAGCCTGACGCTGAATGCAGATGTTTCTAAGGTATTTAACGGTACCAATGCAGTCAATGTGATCACAGAACCTACTACGCATAGTACAGACAACGTGGCCACTGCTCAGAAGGTAGCAGACAATTTCTCACAGATATTTACATTGCAGTAAGATGCTGAAGTACTCCAGGATATTTTCTGTATTGTTTAGTTGTCTCGTCATTGTACTGATGTCTGAGTGCCGCCATGACCCTCCGATCACTAAAGGGGGCAGTCGTAGTGATGATAGTTTATATATCGGTACACCTTACAATTTTACTAAAACAAATGGTGGCCTGTATAGCTACCGACAGGTGTCCCAGCCTGCAGACAATCGAGCAACAGTTGAAGGGATACAGCTAGGCAGGATGTTGTTTTATGATTCTACCCTATCTCTGAATAAGCAGGTGTCCTGTGGTACCTGCCACAAGCAGGAATATGCTTTTGGTGATAATCTGCGTCTGAGTACTAATGTGCATGGCCCGACCAAGCGCAATGCTTCTACACTGGTCAACCTGGGGGTCAATTCTGTCTTCTTCTGGGATGGCAGGCAGTCTACGATAGAGACAGCGGTAGATGACGCTTTTATGAACGAGCAAAGCCCGGACCTGATCAGTACTTTTACTTATCTGGATACCACACCTATATACAGGTACCTATTCAGAAAGGCATTTGGAAGGCCGATAGATTCGGCACATCTTGTGACAGAGGATAAAATAGTAAAGGCCATCGCTCAATTTATACGTACACTCCGCTCGGAAGGCTCAAAATATGATCGCTACAACAAGGGTGAGGCAGGAGGTGCGCTGACAGCCAGCGAGATGAATGGGAGAGCAATATTTTTTGATGCCCTAAAGGGCGACTGTGTGCATTGCCATATGGACGCTCCTTATCTGACGCTCGCTAACATCAATCAGCCGATGCGAAATAATGCGCTGGATACCGTGGCTAATGTTTACCAGTTTGCAGACTTTGGCTATGGCAAGGTGACTAATCAGCTGAGCGACTATGGTAAATTTAAAATACCAGCACTGCGTAATGTGGAAGTGTCAGCTCCATATATGCATGATGGCAGATTTACTACACTGGAGCAAGTTGTAGATCATTATGGTAGCCTGGATAGTCTAAGAAGGTCACCTACTGTAGATGCACAGATGGAAAGGTTCGTAGTTGATCCACGCATTCCAGATCTCGACTCGACCCAGAAAGCTGACCTCGTAGCGTTCCTCAAGTCAATGACAGATACAGCGTTCTTGCACAATCCGGACTTTTCCAATCCGTTTCATCACTAAAAGAGTTTAACCTTTCTGAAAGAGAGAGGCGATGCCAAAGGCGGCTCCTGCGGCCAGGGCACCGATGATCATGGTGTTAAATGCACCTTTGAACGGAGGCTGGCCTGTGACACGGCTTTTGACATAGCCAAAGATCAATAGCGCCGCCAGTGTGACGATCACAGATACGATCAGCGCCATGTGTACATCAGCCATGATCAGATAGGGTAGCAGAGGTATGAGGCCGCCTGCTATGTAGGAGGCTCCTATGGTCAGGGCGCTATTGCGGGCACGGTTGGCGCTCGGCTCCTCCAGGCCCAGCTCATAGCGCATCATAAAATCGACGTATTTCTTCTTATCCTTAGAGAGTTCATCTACTATCCGGTCCTGCACATCCTCGGCTATACCATAGTGCGCGAATATCTCTTTGACCTCGGCGCGCTCCTTCTCGGGAAACTGGTCTACCTCGTAGTACTCGCGGGCTTCCTCAGATTTGTAATGCTCCAGCTCCGTACGGCCGGAGAGGTAGCCACCCAGGCCCATAGCTATGCTGCCTGCAGCTATCTCTGCTATGCCTGCCGTGACGATGATATGAGTAGAGTCTACCGCACCGCTCAGGCCCGCTGCCAGCGCAAAAGGTACTGTAAGGCCATCGGCCATACCTATCACTATATCCCTGACCAGGTCGGATCCTTCGAAGTGTTCTTCCTCATGCATGCGGTGCAAATTAGGATTTAATCCCAATGATAGGAAACGGGACACTGACAAAAGTCATGTGGCGCTCTAACCCCGCTCACCTTTTTAGTGCCCCCGGCGGGTGACCTTTGTGTCACTAAAACTAAAAGTCATGAAAAAGAACATCGGTGCATTTGACGGCGTATTCCGTATGATTTTGGGATTCATCTTTATCGCCTATGGCGTATTGGCTGGCCCATGGTGGATCGCCCTCTTCTCTATCATCCCATTCGTCACTGCAGCCCTTTTCTACTGTCCGCTGTATGATATAGCCGGATTCAATACCTGCGATCAAAGCGAGATAGAGCAAAAATAAAATGTCTACCGCTACCTACAGCCTGGCTGGTAGTCAGGCTGTCTGCTATCACTGTGGTGAACCATGTGTGGCAGATAGCCTCGTCTATGATGATAAGCCATTCTGCTGTGCCGGGTGCAAGACAGTGTATGAGCTGCTATCGGGCAATGACCTGAGCTGCTACTATGACCTGAACGCGCGCCCCGGTACTGCACAGAAGGCAGGCCGCAGCCGGGTGAAGTATGACTGGCTGGATGACCCGCAGGCCGCTGCCCGCCTCATCCAGTATACGGACGATGAGATCTCCATCGCCAGCTTTAAGATCCCTACCATCCACTGCAGCTCCTGTATCTACCTGCTGGAGAATATCTATAAGATACAGCCGGCCATAGTGAGGTCTCAGGTAGACTTCGTGCACAAGACGGTACGGCTCACCTTTCGCAAGAATGATATATCGCTGCGCCAGTCTGTAGAGCTGATAGCCAGCCTGGGCTATGAGCCACAGCTCACCTTCAATGATCTGGAGTCTAAGGCCACGTCCTCGTCCAATCGGTCTTATTACCTCAAGATAGGTGTCGCCTTTTTTGCCTTTGGCAATATCATGCTGCTCAGTTTCCCGGAGTACCTGGGTATAGATGCGCTGAGTGAGACGCCGCTACGCCACTTCTTTGGCTACCTCAATTTCCTGCTGTCCCTGCCGGTGATATTCTATAGCGCCAGCGAGTTCTTTCGCTCTGCCTACGCCGCGCTGCGCCAGCGCACGGTGAATATGGATATCCCTATTGTGCTGGGTATGATCGTGATGTTTCTGCGTAGCAGCTATGACATCTTTATGCTGCAGGGAGCAGGATATATGGATACCCTGGCCAGCCTCACACTACTGATGCTCATAGGCAGGCTCTTTCAGAATAAGACGTATGCCACGCTGGCCTTTGACCGTGATTATAAATCCTACTTCCCGGTATCTGTCAGTGTATCGCGAGATGGTGTGGAGTCTACCATCCCACTCTCGGGCCTGAGCATAGGAGATGAGATAGTAGTGCGCAATGAGGAGCTGATCCCTGCCGACTCTATCCTCCTGGCCGGTGAGGCCATGATAGACTACAGCTTTGTGACCGGTGAGTCTGTGCCTGTGCCCAAGAAATCCGGTGATATGATCTACGCCGGTGGCAAGCAGACCGGCAGTACGATCTCTATGACCGTGGTAAAGGATGTTTCGCACTCATACCTGACACAGCTGTGGAATGATGACGCATTCAAGTCAGAAGAGAAACAAACAACGCTGGCACTGGCCAATAAGGTCAGTACCTACTTCACACCAGCTGTGCTGATCATAGCGATAGCAGCCGCTATCTACTGGGGCCGTACAGATATGCACCGTGCTATGAATGCATTCACAGCGGTACTCATCATCACCTGCCCATGTGCGCTGGCGCTCTCTGCACCGTTTACCCTGGGCAATGCGATCCGCATACTGGCTAAGTATGGTGTCTATCTCAAGAATACAGCTGTGATAGAAAAGATCACTACGGTCCGCTCCATCATCTTTGATAAAACGGGCACGCTCACTGACAAAAGCGGCCAGCACCTCAGCTATGCAGGTACGCAGCTGACACCCGATGAGGAAGTACATGTAGCATCGCTCACCTACCACTCCTCTCACCCCTTGAGCCGCAAGGTTTACCAGGCACTCTCAGGCACGACACTGGGTAGCGTGTCAGACTTTCAGGAGATACATGGCCAGGGTATAGAGGGGTATATAGATGGGCATCGGGTCAGGGTAGGGTCGGCTAAATACACCGGCAGTACCGCGACCAGAGCTGACAATCCTCAGGCATCTACTGTACATATATCTGTAGATGGCACGTACAAGGGTCACTACGACGTCCGCAATGAATACCGCACTGGCCTCAATGACCTGATCGGCACACTGCGATCACAGTTTGACCTCTATGTCCTCTCCGGAGACAATGACCGTGAAAAAGAAAACCTCCGGCAGATCATCCCTGCAGACCACCTGATGTTTGACCAGCAGCCTGCAGACAAGCTGCGCTTCATCAAACAGCTTCAGGAAAAGCACACCGGCAAAGTAATGATGGTGGGAGACGGACTGAATGATGCAGGTGCCCTGCGCCAGAGCGATGTGGGCCTCGTAGTATCTGATGATACCAATAATTTCTCTCCGGCTTGCGACGCTATCATAGACGCAAAGCGATTTGACGGTATAGACCACCTGGTCAGGTATGCCGGAGACGCCATGCACATCATCAAGATCAGCTACGGCATATCCCTGCTATATAATATGGTAGGCATCTACCTGGCCGTGCAGGGCACTATGAGCCCACTGGTAGCCGCGATACTGATGCCGATCAGTAGCATCACGATCATCAGTTTTTCCACCTTTTTATCATGGATGGCCGCCCGGAGGAGGCATCTGGTATGAGCTGCTGTGACAAAACTATGACAAACGTCAGGTTTCTGCGTGTCGGGGGTCATAAGCTGCCCCCCTGCCGCCCTCTACATTTGCTATCTCTAATCACCAAGAAATGAGCGTATTGTTTGTATTGATCTCAGCTTGCCTCCTGATGGCGCTGCTCTTCCTCCTCGCATTTGTGTGGAGCGTGAAGCAAGGGCAGTATGACGATGACTATACACCCGCAGTGCGTATCCTTTTTGACGACACGACCAGATCAGATTCATCCAATAAAACAAATCCAGAACAATGACGGTAGAAACTTTCAAGTATGACAACAGGTGGGTACGCAACTTCGCTTTTGCGTCATTCCTGTGGGGCTTCGTAGGGATGCTGGTGGGGCTTATCATTGCCTTGCAGCTCGTATTCCCTCAGCTCAATTTCGTAGAGTGGACCACCTTTGGCCGACTCCGCCCACTGCATACCAATGCGGTGATCTTTGCCTTTGTAGGCAATGGTATTTTCATGGGAGTCTACTACTCCCTGCAGCGCCTGCTCAAGGCGCGTATGTGGAGCGATGCGCTCTCGGCCATCCACTTTTGGGGCTGGCAGCTCATCATCGTGGCTGCAGCTATCACGCTCCCGCTGGGTATTAGCGCGGGCAAGGAATACGCAGAGCTGGAGTGGCCTATAGATATCGCTATCGCCCTGATCTGGGTGGTGTTTGGTATCAATATGTTTGCTACCATCTTCACGCGCAGGGAGCGCCACGT
>CAZNDJ010000045.1:0-25624 GCA_964571705.1 uncultured Chitinophagaceae bacterium | reverse complement strand
TACTATGACTACTACCAGCCGGAGGCATATATCGTAAACACTGATACCTTTATCGAGAAGGACCTCTCTATCAATGCGGAGATAGAAAAGCTGCGCCTCTCTACTACCTCTGCGCTGGCATCCGGCCGCCGCGATGTGATAGTAGTGGCATCCGTCTCCTGCATCTACGGCCTCGGCAATCCTGAGCAATACCACGATAGCATCACCCGTATCCATACCGGCCAGAACCTGAGCCGTAACGCATTTCTCTATCAGCTGGTAGAGTGCCTCTACTCGCGCTCCGATGCGGAGCTGGCGCGTGGTACCTTCCGTGTGAAAGGAGACACCGTAGAGATCGTCCTTCCTTATCTCGACTATGCTTACCGCGTGTCCTTCTTTGGTGATGAGATAGAGGAGATACAATCGTTTGAGCCATCGTCGGGGCGCACGCTGCAGACGCATGGGAGCGTGGCCATCTTCCCGGCCAATATGTATGTGACCTCTAAAGAACTGGTGAAGCATGCCATAGACCGCATACTTTTAGAACTGAATGCGCAGCTCGAATACTTCCGCAGCATCGGCAAACACATCGAAGCTGCGCGACTGAAAGAGCGCGTAGAGTTTGATGTTGAGATGATGCGCGAGCTGGGCTATTGCTCCGGTATAGAGAACTACTCGCGCTTCTTTGACCGCAGGGCACCGGGTACGAGGCCTTTCTGTCTCTTGGATTATTTCCCTGAGGATTTCCTCCTCGTGATAGATGAGAGCCACCAGACCATCCCCCAGATAGGCGGTATGTATGGCGGTGACCGCGCGCGCAAGATCAACCTGGTGGACTATGGCTTTCGCCTGCCATCTGCTATGGATAACAGGCCGCTGAATTTCCCTGAGTTTGAGGCGCTGGTGCCGCAGACGATTTTTGTCAGTGCGACGCCGGGCGAATATGAGCTGGAGAAAGTGCAGGGCGTAGTGGTAGAGCAGATCGTGCGCCCTACCGGCCTGCTGGACCCACCTATAGAGGTGCGCCCGAGCCTGAATCAGATAGACGACCTGATGGACGAGATAGACGAGCGGGTGAAGAAGCAGGAACGTGTCCTCGTGACCACTCTGACCAAGCGGATGGCCGAGGAGCTGGACAAATACCTCTCCCGCCTGCATGTCAAGTGCCGCTATATACACTCTGAGGTCACCACGCTGGACCGTATCGAGATCATACGCGATCTGCGCCTGGGTAAATTTGACGTACTGATAGGTGTCAATCTCCTTCGTGAGGGACTGGACCTGCCAGAGGTATCTCTCGTGGCCATCCTGGATGCGGACAAAGAAGGCTTCCTGCGTAACAAGCGCTCTCTGATACAGACCGCCGGCCGCGCGGCGCGAAACTCTAACGGCCTCGTGATCATGTATGCGGATAAGATCACCGACTCTATGCAGCAGACCATAGACGAGACCAGCCGCCGCCGGGAGAAGCAGATCAAATACAATGAGGAGAATGATATCACTCCTACCACCGTCTTCAAGACCAAGGAAGAGATCATGAAGCAGACCTCCGTGCTGGAGATACGCAAGCCAGAACCGCAGCCATACATAGAGCAGGAGGGCGAATACAGCATGGTGGCCGAGCCTGTAGTAGCTCAAATGACCGCAGAGCAACTACACAAGTCCATCGACTCCACCCGGAAGCAAATGCTGCAGGCGGCCAAGGACACCGACTTCCTCACTGCTGCCAAGCTGCGCGATGAGATGCAGGCGATGCAGAAGTTGCTGAAGGAGAAGTTTGGGGCTTAATTCATCATCGCGATAAACTCATCAAACAGATAGCGTGAATCATGCGGACCAGGGCTAGACTCTGGGTGGTACTGCACAGAGAAAGCTTTCTTGCCCTTCACACGGATGCCCTCTATGGTCTCATCATTCAGGTTGACGTGTGTGATCTCTACACGTGGGCTCTTCTTGATATCAGCAGCGCTGACCTCAAAGCCGTGATTCTGTGAGGTGATCTCTGAGCGGCCGGTCACGAGGTTCTTGACCGGGTGATTGAGGCCACGATGGCCGTGGTGCATCTTGTAGGTATTGACACCCTCTGCGAGTGCGAGGAGCTGGTGGCCGAGGCAGATACCGAAGAGCGGCTTATCTGCTGCTATCACGTCCTGCACTGTCTTGATAGCATAGTCCATCGGCGCCGGATCGCCCGGGCCATTGGAGATAAAGTAGCCATCTGGCGCCCACTGCTCCATCTCTGCAAATGACGTACGGCAGTTGAAGACCTTGGCATAGAGACCACGATCTGTCAGGCACTTCAGAATATTCT
This sequence comes from uncultured Chitinophagaceae bacterium, assembly GCA_964571705.1. Classification (GTDB taxonomy): domain Bacteria; phylum Bacteroidota; class Bacteroidia; order Chitinophagales; family LD1; genus UBA1941. The sequence continues at coordinate 23,334 of CAZNDJ010000045.1, read as the reverse complement.
CTTTGATGCCGCAGTCGAGAACGGCCACTTTCAGCTTTGCGCTCGGATCGCCGTAGTAGTATGATTCTTTGGTAGATACTTTCTCAGCCAGGTCCAGGCCATTCATATCAGGTACGGCGGCCAGTTGCTTTTTCAGCGCCTCTACATCTGCTGTCTCAGAGCTGATGATACAGTTCATAGCGCCTGCCTGGCGCACATGCACGGTGAGGGCGCGGGTATCGATATCGCTGATGCCTACCAGGTTATTGATCTCAAAGTAGTCCTGCAGGGACTGGCTGCCACTCAGGCGGGAGAAGTTATTGCCTGCATATTTCTTGCAGATCATACCGGCTATCTTGATAGACTTTGACTCTACCTCATCCTGCTTCACGCCATAGTTGCCTATATGGTCGCTGGTCATGATCAGCACCTGGCCATAATAGCTGGGATCGGTGAAGACCTCCTGATAGCCAGTCATGCCTGTGTTGAAGCATAACTCACCGGTGGTGGTGCCGATCTTGCCAAGTGATTTTCCTTTGAAAACTGTACCGTCTGCCAGTACGAGTAGGGCGGGTGCCTGCGTGAAGCTTTTGCTCATTGCCGATTTTGATTATCGGAATGCAAAAATAGTTTTTTCAAAGCACAATCCCGCAGCAATGTTGAAATCTATGGCTAACGGTGTATATCGTCCGCTTTTGACTATTTTCATGGCGGCAATTCAGCATCCTTTAAATAAAGCATTTGGCAGACCTCCTGGACAACTGGAAGAAAAAAGCGACCGACAAGCGCAAGGAGAACCGTGACTACCTCAAGCGCGCGGCCAAAAAGCGCGGCATAGAAAAGGAGCTGCCAGAGCTGCACGAGGAGGCATTCTCAAAGATAGACTGCCTGACCTGTGCCGGCTGCTGCAAGAATATCTCTCCCCGCTTTAAGACGCCGGATATGTCCCGCATAGCCAAATACCTCCGCATCAAAGAATCGCAGCTGATAGAGCGCTACCTGCGCCTGGATGAGGACGGCGACTATGTGGTGCAGAAGAGCCCGTGCCCATTCCTCGGATCGGACAACTACTGTTCGATCTACGATGCCCGTCCCGGCGACTGCCGCAAATACCCGTATACGGACTCAGGCGACTTTTTTGAATACATTAACACCACGCACCTGAACACGACCATCTGCCCTGCTGTTTACTATGTATTGGAAAGGCTGAAGCAAATCGTACCTTAGTAGGGCAATAGCGAAAGCTCCCCGCCGTTTATCATACCTAAACCACTGTCACCGCATGAAACACCTTGCATTCCTGTGCTTCATTTTCCTTTGCCTCACTGCCGGCGCGCAGACCGTGATAGGCACGGTGCTGGATGCAGAGGGGCACTCCCTGTCCTTTACTACCTTCTCAAACGTACGCACCCAGATAGGCGGGTACACCAGTGAGAGCGGTATTTTTTCTTTTGACCCAAAGGATGCGGCAGATACCACGCTGATCACCTTCAGCCATATAGGCTATGAGGAGGTGCGCCTGACCATAGCGCAGCTGAAGGATCGCAAAGAGCCTATCGTGATGAAGGCAAAGAACTATGGCCTGCAGGAGGTAGTAGTACAGCCTACTGATGCCAAAGGGATGCTGCGCGATGCCCTGTCTCATATAGCTGACAACTATCCGGCAGAGTTTACCAAGAACCATATCATCTTCAAAGATTATAGTGTCGTATCCGGTGAGAAGAACCACTACAATTATTTTGACTTTGACATGTACCTGCCCAGCTACCTGGCCAAGGACAGCCCACGCATCTACACCGTAGATCATAAGCACGAAGTGTATGAGCAGAAAGGAGCGATGTTTCATGTGCAGATACCGCCTACCGTACTGCTCAAGATCATGTACCCCGAGAAACTATTCAGCGAAGAGCGGATGAAGGAGAACGATTTCTCCTTTGTATCATCCACTGCCGTACTGGATGGCGAAGAATACGATGTGATCAACTTCCGCCGCATACCGCAGAAGAAAGACAAATCAGTGCGCGGCAATGGCTACGTCTATATCAATAAGAAAGATAAAGGCATCCGCTACATAGAGCTGCATGTGTACAATGAAAAGCCTGAGCGCTATATGCTCGTGGCCAAAATGGATACACTGAATGTGAATGCCAAGATCGCCTTTGCGAAGGTGGATGGCAAATATGTGCTCGACTACATACAGCAGTCTACCTATGCCAGCGGCAAATTATTTGGCAGCCACCAGAACCTCGTCTACTCTACTACGGCCAAAGTAGTAGACCGCCAGCTGCACCTCAAAATGAATGAGATAGTGATGCGATCAGAGGTAGATGATATCGTGCTCAAAGAAAAACCACGCGATATCAAAGAGCTGGTCAATGCGCCTGATATGAAGTAGCGCCGCAACATAAATTTTGAAATTCAGATTTTAATGTTCTTACTTTGCCTCCGTTTTCCGGGGGCGTTCTCGCCATACAGCGAGATCTGAGAAGTACCCTTCGAACTTGATCAGGATAATGCCTGCGCAGGGAGTGAATAGCTCAATCAGCATCCGCTATTGTAGCCTCTCACGTTTTCTATTGCTAGCCGGAAAGCAGCAAAAAAACAATACCATGAGAGGTTTATTTACCACTGCTTATTTACTTTTCGCCGCAGGCGCTGCCATAGCGCAGACTGATACGCTGAAGAATGTCACCACACCGGAGGTGACCATCACCGGCACCCGCGCCGGGGCCAATGATCCTACCACATTCCAGAATATATCTGCACAGGATATACAGAAAAGCAACCTGGGCCAGGACCTGCCATATATGCTGGACCTCACCCCCTCTCTGGTCACTACCTCAGATGCAGGCGGCGGCGTAGGCTACACAGGTATGCGCATACGTGGTACAGATGCCACCCGTATCAATGTGACCGTGAACGGCGTACCTATGAATGAGCCCGATGACCAGAGCGTCTACTGGGTAGATATGCCTGATATCGCTACCTCAGTAGAGAGCATACAGATACAGCGCGGCGTAGGTACATCGACCAATGGTAGCGGTGCATTTGGCGGGTCTGTGAATATGAAAACAGATGCCTTTTCGCTGAAGCCATTTGGTGAGGTGAGCGCCTCGTATGGCTCCTTCAATACCAGAAAATTTAGTGCAAAGGGCGGCTCAGGTCTGATCAAAAATATCTTCTTCGTAGAGGCACGCGGATCATACGTGGCCAGTGAGGGTTATGTAGACCGTGCCTCGGCCAACCTGTGGTCCTACTTCGTACAAGCGGGTATCGTAAAAAACAAAACGATGCTGCGCTTCGTCCACTTCAACGGGCATGAGCGCACCTACCAGGCCTGGAATGGTGTATCGCAAGATTCACTGGCTACAAACCGGACCTATAACGTGTCCGGCACCGACTACGGCGCATCTGCCATACCCTGGTATAATCAGGTAGACATCTACCAGAAGCAATACTTCCAACTCATCCTCAATCAGGGACTGGGGCACAACTGGAACATGAATGCTGTAGCATTTCTTACACTGGGAAAAGGCTACTACGAAGAGTATAAAGTGAATGACGCGCTGGCCGGCTATGGCATCATAGACAGTGCTGTGACCAATGCAAACCTGCTGCGCCACAAATGGCTGAAAAACCGCTATGCAGGTGGTGTCTTTTCTTTTAATTACAACAACAATAAAAATGTAGACGCCACCATCGGCGGTATGTATGCCAACTTTGCCGGCAATAACTTTGGCAATGTGACCTGGGTGCAGGGCCTTACCAGCTTTGATCCAAATAGAAACTACTACCTTAATCAGTTTCACAAAAATGAAGCGAACATCTACGCGCGGGTAAACTACAGCCCAGTAAAAGTACTCAGCCTCTACGCAGACCTGCAATATCGATTCGTAGAGATGGGGGCACATGGCCTGGATGATGCCCAGATGGCCGTAGACTTTTCGCATATCTATCACTTCTTCAACCCCAAGGGCGGCATATCTATCAAGACCGGCAAGATAGGCCGCGTTTATGCCTCTTATGCACTCGCGCACCGCGAGCCTACACGCGGCGATATCATCCAAAACCTGAGTAGTGTGACACCACGCGCAGAGCGGCTGCATGATGTGGAGGCCGGTATAGACATCACAAATGCGATGGTCAAGTCACCTAAAGTGTGGGTCAACTTCCCTGTGCATCTGAATGGCTACTATATGTACTATGTGGACCAGCTGGTACTGACCGGCGCGCTGAATGATGTAGGCGACCCACTACGTGTCAATGTACCGCAGAGCTTCCGAGCGGGTGCAGAGCTGCTGGCTGAGATCAACTTTCACAGGCCTGAGTCTATGACCAAACTCTTTGGCATACGCTATAGTGTCTCATACAATCTCTCCAAGATCAAAAACTACACGGAGATCGTACCTGGCTATGACTCCACCTACACCAATGTCCCTGCGCTGAATAAAACCACTATCTATCCCAATACAGATATCGCCTTCTCCCCACGCTGGGTAGGATTCATAGAGCTGAATACGATGGCCGTGAAAAACCTCGAGATAGCCTGGGCTTTCAAATTTATAGGCAAGCAGTACCTGGATAATACACAGAGCGATGAGCGCAGCCTGCGCCGCTACTGGTATAGCAATGTACGTGTGAGCTACCTGGTGAAGGTGAAGAACCGCGCAGAAGTGAGATTCACCATGCTGTTCAATAATATCTTTAACCGCTTGTATGAGAGCAATGGCTACACCTACCGTGAGCGCTATCAAAACTCAGATGGCTCTGTGACGGACCCGGTGAGCTACAACTACTACTACCCTCAGGCCGGATTTAATGTAATGGGCGGAGTCAATGTGAGATTCTGACGTCTTTAGCTCTCCAGCTTGATGATCAGGTCACTCACCTTTTCAGAGACGGAAAGTTTGCTGTGCTCTACTTTGAAATTGACGATCTGGTAGACCTTCATTTCCTTAGACGACACTTTGGACTGGCCGGTGTAGATCGTTTCAAACCTGCTCTTGACCAGCTGGAAGGTAGCATCTGAGATACGTATCTCGCCGGCAGCAGACATCTTCTCGATACCTGATGCAGCCTGTACCGTCTCACCCCAGATATCTGCGGCTATGGTACGTACGCCCACTATACCGCCTGATATCTGCCCGGTATGGATACCGATACGCATCTGGAAGAAGGCCTTGCCCTCCTTCATATGCCTCATGCGGATATCCTCCATATAGAGCTGGATCTTGATAGCGGCATTCACCACATCTTCCGGCTTGCAGTCGCGGCTATTGGCCAGGCCGCCTATGCAGAGGTAGCCATCGCTCAGCGTCTTGAGTGTCTCTAGGCGAAACTTCTTGCACACATCGTCCATACCCTTGAATACAAGGTCGAGCTCATCCATCAATTCTATAGGATTAAACTGCTGCTCTACACTCGTAAAGTCATCAAAATCGATGAACATCACTGTAGCAAAGTTCTCTATCTCCGTGATACCTGACGCCTTGATACGGGTCTCGATCTCTGCAGGGATGATATCACTGAGGAGGCGCTCTGCGGTCTCCTTCTCTTTGGTGATGAGGATATTCTTTTCAAACAGGAGGTCCTTGGCCCGGCGGTTATTGCGGTAGGCCATATAGGTGAGCGCAGCGATGATCGCAGCCATCAGCCCCACCACTACCATAAAGTAGTTGAACCATCTCTCGCGGGTACGCTCTGAGGCAGTTACTTTGTCTTTCAGCTCTTGTTCTCTGCGTTGTTGTTCCTTAGCTTTTTCAAAATCATAGCTCAACTGCAGTTTGGTGACCGCACGTGCATTGCTGGTATTAAAGATCTGGCTACTGATCTCCTGTGACAGTTTTTGAAAATGATAGGCTCCTTCGTAGTCTTTTTTCTGCTCAAATATATATGCCAGGCCGTCATAGGATGCCTTCAGTTGGTCATTTGCCCGTATGGCTTTTGCCGCCGTAGCGCTGGCTACATAGTTTTTTTCAGCTTCCTCCAGGCGATGTGTTTTAGCAGCTAGGTAGCCTTTGGCATTCAGTACTTCTGCCTGCCCGTGTTTATCTCCTAGTTCGCTGAATACTTTTTCTGCTTCACCCAGTTGTGCTTCCGCTTCTTGATACTTGTTTTGATAGGTGAGGCAGTACCCCATATTCAGGAGGTCCAGCGCCAGCGTCGGCTTATAGTTGAGCTGACGGCTGAGGTTCATGGATTTGGTGATACTGGACATTGCATCATCCAGATTTCCGATGGTCAGGTAGTTAGCACCGATATTGCAGTATGCATCGGCTACGCCTAGTTTGTTGCCTATCTTATTGCTGATAGCCAGCGCTCTCTCAAAGTATTCGTTGGAGCGCGGTATATTTTCTTCCAGTGAGTTGATATTGCCGAGCTCGCGGCAGCTATTCATGATGATCTCATCATTCTTGATAGCCTCTGCTGTTTTCAGCGCACTGAGAAAGTGGGCCGTGGCTTCAGCAAATTTGCCGGTGTTCATGTCAATTATACCACTGGCTATCTCACATTCCGCCAGCAGTTCATTATTCTGGAGTTCTGTAGCGATGGCAGATGATTGTTTGATCAGGTTTTCTGCCTGCTCCGGATTGCCGCTTGCACGGTTGTAGTCGGCTAGCTCCTTGAGGCAGATCGCATACTCGTTGCGTTTTTCTATGCTTTTGAAAAGATCTGCCGCCTTCTGCAGGTTTTCTCCACTTTCTTTTAGTGCTCCGGCATTGGACAGGTATTGACCCTTTTTGAGATAGCACCTGGCTATGCCCTGTTTGTAGTCTAGTTTTTGCGCTATAGCCAGCGCCTCATCTATAGTAGTTAGAGATTTGTGAATATCAGAAAAGCGGTAGGCGGTAGAAACCTCTATCAGCTCATTGACTTTAGACTGCTCGTCACCATTAGCTTTTCCGGCATATGCGGCAAAAAGCAGGACGATCAAACATATTAGGGGTGCGTAGTTTTTCTTCATGCGTGCTTACTGAAGATAAAAGAAATTCGGTATAGGCACTACGCTTACAAGGTTAGGGTTGTTTCATTATGCATTAACTTTAACATTAATGCATGTTGCAACACAATGAATATACGTCAATTAGAGGATAGGGTGTCAGTGTTTGACACAATATTTCATGATATTTTCTTTGGCGCGGGGATTGCCAAGGTCCATCAGTTTCTGAAAATCACGACATGCATTTTCTAAATCATTGATCCTCATATAGCATGTGGCGCGCTCCTCCAGCGCCTGGGTGTGGCGGGGATTCAGCCCTATTAGGATGTTAAAATCACGGATGGCGCCTGTGAAGTCAGAAGAATTGGACTTTGCCAGCCCTCTTTTATATAGCGCCTGTTCATCTTTGGGATTGATAGACAGTATCCCGTTATAGATCTCTATGGCGCCTTTATTATTCCTCTTGTAGTAGCAGAGTATGGCCAGCTGGTGCAGCGACCGGGTATCCTCACCACTGATCTGCAGGGCATGGCGAAACAGGATATTGGCGCTGTCATAGCGTTTGGCATCCATCTCTATACTGCCCAGCTCGTACCAGGCATCCAGATACAGGCTGTCCAGAGCCAGCACATGATGAAAGTCTGCTCCCGCTGCTGTGCTGTTATTTACTTTCTGATAGGCCAGTCCCCTGTTGTACAGGTAGCCTATAGTATTAGGCTTCAGCGCCAGTGCGTTGGTATATTTGATGATCGCCGTCTGGTAGTCTCCGTCATAAAAAGCGCGGACACCCTCACCGTAAAGTACAGAGGCATCCTGCTGCTGCGCAGAAAGCATCAGTGGCAGCGCTATGATAGCTGCCAGGATATGTCGCATTATTTTCATCTGGCTGGCCTTTCAAATTTTAACCTCAGGCGGGCTACAGGCCTGCCGTGGACCAGGTGCTCCTCTACTATCTCCTGCACATCACTGAGCTGCACATTGCCATAAAAGACACCCTCCGGATATACCACTACGCTCGGTCCCTGCTCGCAGATATCGAGGCAGCCGGTCTTCTGCGCCCGCATATTGACATTCAGTCCACGGTCCTTGATCTCTTTCTTGAAAGCCTGCACCAGCTCCATGCCATGTGCCTCACCGCAGCTGGGCCGCTCGCTATTCACACGCTGATTGGTACAGACGAATATGTGCCTGTCATACTTCAGGTTACTCTCCATGCTATTCATTTACTATGGTAAATGTCTGCAATAAATATGGGAAATACAGCAACATAATATCTAGCCTCCGCAAAATAAAACTGGCCCGTATGAGACGGGCCAGCTAAATATGATCATGTGAGATCCACTATACGGTCATGATCTCTTTTTCCTTTACCTCTATGTGCTTGTCTACGCGGGCAGAGTAGTCATTCAGGATATTCTGCACTTGTGTTTCTGCATCCTTGGCGCTGTCTTCAGGCAGGCCGTCCTTCTGCATCTTCTTGATCTTTTCATTGGCCTCGCGGCGGGCGCTACGCAGGGATATGCGGCATTCCTCCGCCTCATTCTTCACCTGTTTTACCAGGTCCTTGCGGCGCTCCTCGGTGAGTGGCGGTATATTGAGGCGTATGATCTTGCCATCATTCTGTGGTGTCAGGCCGATATTGGCCATCAGGATCGCCTTCTCTATCGGTGCCAGTACGGAGCTATCCCACGGCTGTATGCTGATCGTACGCGCGTCAGGTGTCGTCACGTTTGCCAGCTGGTTGATAGGAGTCATGGCGCCATATGCATCTGCATTGATTCCTTCCAGCACCATAGGGCTGGCCTTGCCTGCGCGTATCTTGCTCAGCTCGTACTCATAGTGCTCGAGGGCCTTGTGCATCTGGCCTTTTACATCGGTCAGTAGGTTCTTTACATCTGCATCTGTCATGACTATTGATTTTATGTGGGTCTTTCTTATTATTTCTTTACGAGGGTGCCGATACCGTCACCATTTATCACTTTCATCAGGTTGCCCGCCGTATTCATATCAAATACGATGATCGGGATATTATTCTCCTGGCAGAGTGTGAAGGCTGTCATATCCATCACATTCAGTTTTTGCGCTATCGCATCTACGTAGGTCAGCGTAGTGTACTTCTTAGCGTTCGGGTTCTTCTCCGGATCGCTGTCATAGATACCGTCTACGCGGGTACCCTTCAGCACCACATCTGCCTCTATCTCCGTAGCACGTAGTGCCGCAGCTGTATCAGTGGTGAAATACGGATTGCCCGTACCGGCGCCAAAGATCACTACACGCCCCTTCTCCAGGTGGCGTACTGCGCGGCGCTTGATAAAGGGCTCAGCTACCTGGCGTATCTCGAGTGCCGTGAGCAGGCGGGTATGTACACCTTCCTTCTCCAGTGCGCTCTGCAGTGCCATGCTATTGATCACGGTAGCCAGCATGCCCATATAGTCACCCTGCACACGGTCTATGCCGGTGGCTGTAGCCTGTATGCCACGGTAGATATTGCCGCCGCCTATCACTATGGCTACTTCTACGCCTTTCTCTACCAGCGCCTTGATCTCTGCAGCGTACTGCATCACCACTGTCGTATCTATACCGTATTGCTGGGAGCCCATCAGAGATTCGCCGCTGAGCTTGAGGAGTATCCTTTTATATTGCATAGCGGCGTGAAAATACGCGATTGATATGAATAAAAAAAGCGGCCACGAGGGCCGCTGTGAGAGATCATCTATATGAGAAGTATCAATGTGCTACCGAGAACTTCCGCACAGCCACACCAGCGCGCGTGTGAAGGCGGATATAGTAGATACCCGCTGACAGGCTGCTCAGGTCTGCGGTATGATCCGTATGTGTATCGCCCCAGGCATAGCTGCTCACTACCTCGCCGAGTGTACTGACCACCTCTGCAGACTGCGCTACAGTGTGAGACGATGTGATGTGCAGGAGGCTATTGGCAGGGTTGGGATAGATAGATATATCCGCTCCCGCATCTATATCACGCACACCCAGCGGTGCATAGGCTACATCAGTAGAGTCAGCGCCTTCATTGACCTGCAGTACACTACCCTGCTGATCTATAGCTCTCACGTCAGATATGATGATCTGCACAGGATAGTAAGAGAGGTCTTTGCCATCTATATTGTCAGTAGTCACTATAGCCCGCATCTGTGCTATGATACCGGAGCCGGAGCGGGTAGTATGGTCTATACGAGTCACTGCTGTTTTCACCATGCCCTGCGCACGGAGGTCCTTGCTGATAGATATCATATCTGCAGCGCTGCCCAGCCATGAGCTGCCATACGAGAAAGTCGTCTTGGTAGTATCCAGCACGGCCGGATCATAGTTGATCGTGTAGGCCAGGCCATAGACATTAGTAGCTGTGAGCGACACGTCTCCGAGATGGATATCTACAGTGAGGGTATCGCCATTGGTCACAGTGTCCTTGCTCAGGAGTGGATAGATGACAGGAGCACCTGCCCTCCACGGTTTGCGGTTGATGGTCTTGCTGTGTGTCAGGCCAAAGTTTTGCGTGATAGCAGTAGTATCTGCGGCATCGATCACACCATCGCCGTTGCAGTCAGCATACTTATAGTTCAGTATAGGTGTATAGCTGCTAAATGACTGCGACCAGTCACTGGCGGTGCTTCCCTGCCAGACTATAGAGGTCACGGTGCGCGCAGGCCCTGTGCTATCATAGCCCAGGCCTATCGGCAGCAGGTCATTATTATCCACCAGCAGATTGGCATCTGCATCGCCCGGCCAGACACAGCCGGCGCTATCCGTCAGAGAGGCCATTACATTTTGTGTACATCCTCTGGAGTCAGCCACTATGATAAAGTAGTTGCCCTGAGATGCGTTGCTCAGGCAGTTGGACACATTGCTGCTACCCGTCCATGAGTATGTGTAGGGAGCTACACCACCCGATACACTCAGGCAGATATTGCCATTATTAGCGCCGCAGGTGGGATTGCTCAGCGTTGTGCTGGCATTGATCGGAGCTGGCTCGGTGATAGTGGCGCTATCCAGCAGGGCGCAGCCATTAGCATCCCGGATCACGATCTGGTATATATCACCGGGCAGATTGTAGATCGTATCTGTGGTCTGAAAGGTGCTCCACTCATAGGTGTACGGAGGTGTACCGCCACTCACGCCAGATACATAGGCTATGCCATCAGCATTCCCGGCGCAGGAGACACCCGCAGCCCCCAGACTGGCAGCTATAGCTGTAGGCTGCGTTATAGACACCGCTGTACTGGCACTGCATCCATTCATATCTGTCACAGATACCGCATAGGTACCAGCCGCAGCGCCATTCATGCATGGCGTAGTGATCATGGCTGGTGCCCATGTATATGCATACCCGCCTGCTCCGCCATTAGCTGCTACGCAGGCCGAGCCATCATTGCTACCATAGCAGCTGGCATCGGTCACGCTCACTACAGCGAGGGATACAAGTGTCGGCTCAGTGATAGTGCGTGTCAGTGTGGCAGTACAGCCACCGGCATCAGTCACTGTGAGCGTATATGGGCCAGCCGGCAGAGGCAGTACCGTAGGCTGTATCGAGCCGTTTGACCAATTGTACATATACGGCGGAGTACCGCCCGTAGCTGTGACATATATCTGTCCGTCTCCGCCACCATGGCAGGATATATTTACTACAGTGTCTGAGACCGATAGGGCACTGGCAGGCTGAGATACTATACCGGCATCTGTAGCGGTACAGCCGTTGCTGGATGTGACCGTAATGGTGTAGGTCCCATATGCCAGACCGTTTGCGCAGGAAGTAGTCGTAGCGGGTATAGTATTCCATATGTACGTATATGGTGCTGTGCCGCCTGTCACGTTTGCGCAGAGACTGCCGTCACTGCCGCCATAGCAGGATACAGGGCTGGTCGTCATAGTGATCTGTGGTACAGCACTGATAGAGATAGTTACATTATCAGTAGCGCTGCATCCGGATACCTGATCTACTACCGTCACCGTATAGGTAGTCAGAGCCACCGGCGAGGCGATCGGATTTGATACTGTAGCGCTGGAGAGACCGGTCGCAGGTGACCACATATACTGATAGCTGCCGGAGCCACCGATGGCAGTGGGATTACTACCTATAGCCACAGTTGTCCCTGTACAGATAGTTTGATCGGGGCCAGCATTAGCTACCGGCACAGCGTTGACTGTCACATACGCCGTATCTATATTGCTTCCAGTCCAGATATAGGCATATACTCCTGGCTGTGTAAATGACGTCACACTCGTGGTATCACTTCCGGCATTTAAAATAAAGCTGTTGCCAGGATTACCCGGGAAATGGGCCCAGCTGCCTGTACCACCAGATGAATTGATGGCTACTGAGCCAAACTGGCAAGCGGTATAATAACTGGATCCAGCCAGCACCGCACTAGTACAAAGTAATAATGCCAGGCACAATAGGGAAGAAGCGACCCGGCCGCTATGTTTTGTTTTGGTAGTGGGTTGTGTTTGCATTTAGATACTATTTGATGGTACAAAAGAACAAACCATCTATGCTGAAAACAAGTCTATTATTTGTATATTGTACCTACATATTGATGATACAATAAATGCAATAAATTCATTTTCATTTACTTACTACATATTTTGTACGACGTCATAAAATAATGCCTCCAGTCGAAAAACAATCTGCCATACAAGATAGCAAGCTTGTAGCGCTATTGCAAAGCCTGACGCCACCCGAGCGCAAAAGGCTCCACCAGTTTGTCATATCACCCTATTTCAACACGGATGATAAGCCTTTAAAGCTATTGAATGCCCTGATCAAAGCCATAGATTCAGACGGGCTATATCCCAATAAAGCAGTGCTGTATTCGTCTCTATATAAAGGGCGCTACAACGATGTCAAAATGCGCCGCGCCATCTCTGATCTGCTCAAACTGGCAGAGGACTTCCTGGCCTATGAAAAGTATCAGGAGGACCATGCCTGCCAGCTGTCAGACACACTGCATGCTATCAATACACGGGGACTCACACGTCACTTTGAGGTCAACTACTCACTGGCTAAAACAGTGCAAGGTCGCTCTAAGAATAAAGATGCAGGCCACTACTATAATGAGTTCCTGCTGGAGGCTGAGCTAAATCAATACATCGAGCTGAAGAAGGAACGCACACAGGAGAAGAACATCAGCAATGTACTTTTTCATCTTAATGCTTTCTACTGTATCACGACACTGCGCTACGCCTGCGCCATAGAGCACTATCGCAATGTACTGCACATAGAGCAGGAAGTAGACATGATAGAAGCGGTGCTGGCGCTGAGCCAGAAGAAAACTTTTGCTGCCATAGCGCCTATCGCTGCTTATCGCTATATCTACTTCATGCTGCGCGAGAAGGACGGCACACCGCACTACCAGCACCTCAAAGAACTGCTGAATGAGACCAAAGATATTCCTGCTGCCACCGAGCGGGACGCATATGTCTTCAGTATCAACTTCTGCGTAAAGCAGATCAACCGCGGCAAACTAGACTACCTGCGCGAGGTGTTTGATCTTTATAATATTGCCCTGCAAAAAGATATTCTCTTTGACAAAAAGGAGCTATCACCATGGGATTACAAGAACCTCGTGACCCTCGGCCTGCGCCTGAAGGAACAGTCATGGACAGAGAAGTTCATCAAAGACTATCGTGATAAGCTGCCAAAAGAAAATCGAAGCAATGCTTATACTTTCAATCTGGCTAAGTTCTATTTCTACATCCGCAGATATGATGATGTGCTCAAGCTACTGCAGAAGGTAGAGTATGATGATGTATTCTACCTGCTGGACTCAAAGACGCTGCTCATCAAAACCTACTATGAGATGGATGAATATACAGCGCTGCATTCGCTCATATCCAGTTTCCGAGCGCTGCTGCGCAGGAAGCGTACTATCTCTGATGCCCACCGGCGCAACTATATCAACCTGCTGAACTTCATCAATGATCTGTCACGCGTAGATATCAGAGACAAAAAAGCATTGGAAGAACTCAAAAATGAATTTGTGAAAACGACCCAGATAGCAGATGCCGGCTGGCTAAGGGAGAAATTTGAAGAGCTGGGTGCGTGATCATTGGCGCACTGTTCACAGTATTCAGCCAGCCGGATTTCAGTTGGCTATCCTGTGCTTCGTTAGTGTACTACAGATATCTTTTTCACTAGCATACCAGTGTGCGTATATAGGCGGATGTAGTAGACACCGCTGCTGATGTGGCTTATATCTGCCGTATGCTCGCTACGCATATCCGGCCATGTGTAGGCTGATACTACTTCACCCAGTGCATTGATCACCTCAGCAGCTACTACGGTAGCGCTTGTAGATGTGATATGTAGCAGGCTGCTGGCCGGCGTCGGGTATATGTCGATATTGGCATCTGCCACATCATCATGCAGGCCCGATCTCACGATACTGATCACGCTGGAATCGGTGCCTTCGTTTAGCATTATAGCATGGCCGTACTGATCTATAGCTGTAGTACCGGATATGCTGACCTGCACCGGATAGTACGGCTGGGTCACGCTATTTATCTGTGCGGTAGTGATCCTGGTGCGGACTTGTGCTATCACGCCGCTACCGGATCGCGTAGTATGGTCTATACGCGTGACCGCCGCCTGGATCATGCCGGCCGCGGTCTGATCCCGATAGATCGAGATATGGTCCCCCACACCGCTCAGCCAGGAGTTGGCAAAACTCATCGAGGTGCGGAGAGTATCTATCACAGCAGCGTCATAGTTTACTGTAAACGCGAGGCCATAGACATTACTTGCTATCAGTGATGCATCGCCCAGCGCGATATCTATGAGCAGCGTATCGCCGTCGTGTACGGTATCCCTGCTCAGGATCGGATAGAGCAGTGGCTGGCCGGCACGCCACTGCGCAGGTCCATCGGTCTTGGCATGTACGCGTCCGTAGTTTTGATGCACTGCCATTGTATCATCTGCATCTATAGTACCATCCCCATTGCAGTCCGCATGTTTATAGTTCATAGATGGCTGGATGAAAGTAAACGACTGAGCCCAGTCCAGGGCATCATAGGGCTGCCACACGATGGCTACTGACTGGCGGGCAGGTCCGGTACTATCATAGCCCAGTCCTATCGGTAGCAGGTCATTGTTGTTTACTATCCTGTTGCGGTCTGCATCTCCCGGCCATACACTATCACGTTGGTTTATAGAGAAAGTATCGGTCAGCTCGCATCCATGTGCATCGGTTACTGTTACTATATAGATGCCGGAGCTTAGTTGCATAGGATTGTATGTGCCGGACACAGCAGGTGTCCAGGCATACTGGTAGGGGAACGTACCACCGGATATATTGAGGTATATCGAGCCATCAGCCGCTCCGGCGGCCGAGATGTTGGTCACCACAGCGCTTGCTGTGAGTGCGGTAGGGCTGGTCAAAGTAAAACAGCGTGAGCTATGACAACCCAATGAGTCGGTCATCGTTACGCAATAAGTTCCTGCACCGATCCCTGATAGGGTATCGTGTGCGGATAAAGCCGGAGACCATGAGTAGGTATAGGTGAGCGCAGAGCCCTGGTGTCCTACATAGATCCCGCCATCACTACTATTGTAGCAGGATGGATTGACGCTATTGGCGAGGTAGATAGAGGCTGGATATTGTGCCGCGACCTTCACGGTATCCCTGACTGCACAGCCGGTCACAGAGTCCGTCACCATGAGGTAATAGGGCCAGCTGTTGACGCTTACAACGCGAGGATTGGCTATGTTTTGATTCAGTGAATATGGTCCCATATGCCACGCATAGGCATAGTGTCCCGTTCCGCCATTCATCGTAGGATGGCCTCCCACCACGATCGAATCATATGCGCAGATGATAGTGTCTCTTCCCGCGTTGGCCACCGGCAAGGCTGCGATGGTCACCTCTACAGTATCACGCCCCGCTGATGCTGACCACACCAGCAGATACGTACCCGCTTGCGAAAATCCGGATGCTACAGCCGATGTGGAGCTCGTATCGCTAAAAGTTACTGTGGCAGGATTGGATGCTGCCGCAGACCATGTACCGCTCTCCCAGGCTGCCATCGTAGCAGTCAGACCGACACATCGTATCTGATCAGGGCCTGCATGCACAGGATGTACATAGATCGCCACCCAGGCACTGTCACAAAGCGGATGGGGCTGGTAGTAGGTATTGGTATCACAAACCTGGTAGAGGAATGAATCCACCCCGGTGAAATTGAGGTCAGGGCTATAAGTGGCCGTACCCGACATAGTCACTGTACCGTGTACGGGAGGCACTACGACAGCAGGCATGCTCAGGCTATCCCGCTCAGGATCTCTGTCATTGCCGCGTACATTCAAGTTTATGGCAGTATTGATATTGATACTATCCAGGTCATCAGACGCCAGCGGTGGTTGGTTGAGGTAGGGAGGAGCAGTCGTGAGCGTACCAAAGTGCCAGCCCTCATTATTTGCTGTCCACTGTGTACCATTTCTGCCTGCTACTACGGTATAGTCATTACCTGTCGCATTCATCAGGCCGCAGTATCCGTGGCCATAATTCCACGATGAACAGTTGTATGCCGTACGCAGGTAAAAATCGATAGCATTGCTTCCCTCATAGAGCACCGTTTGAAATGATGAATAAGAGGAATCACCATAACACCGGAAAGAAGGCACAGAATCCCATGACGCTATAAAATAGCGGTTTGGCGCAGTGCCAAAAGTGCCATAGGAAATTTTTCCATGCACCTGGGGATACCAATCCTTAAAAGAAGGGCTGATAGTATTATACATATCTGCGCTCATGGAGTCAGGCCAGGCTACGGGCATCCGCCATGCATTAAAATGCATCGCGTTGGACAGATTGAATGAGACTTCTCCATTGTCGCCCACCAGTACCTTATTGTAGTACTGTCCATAGTAGTAAAAAGGGAAACCGATGAAGATAGTATCACTCCAGAGGTCATCACCTACAAATGGGCGAGGCGCACCTGCTGTATATGAGTAAGGTGTATAAGGTATGCTTTGGGCAGTATAGGTCTGGGCGTCAGATGATAGGAAAGCCAGGAAGGTCAAAATAATCAGTAACGTGTGCTTCACTGCAGTTTTCATAATAATGGATCAGGTATTGATGGCACAAAGTAATAAAAACAATCAACAGCCCGATGCTGGTCTCAGTCTTCAAACGTGCCGGCCATCTTATCAAACATCTCATCTGCACGCTCTATCATATAGGCAAAGATCATCCACGCAGGCAGGTAGTCCAGGCGTATATAGCCGAGTATGCTGAATGGCCCCGAGTACTCCCACGGACAGCGGCCGAGTATTTTATCCAGTATAAAACCGCTGGTAAACTCTATCGTAAAGATGCCTATGGCTACCAGAAAGATGCGCAGCAAGAGATGAAAACCCTTCAGGTGATGATGCCCAAAAGGAAAGATGATAGAGCCGGCACCGTAGATAAAGATCATCCACACATAGGTATGGCCCGTGAGGCTCCAGTCCGGAGCGCGATGCTCAGAGATAGCATTGAACAGGTCAGTAAAGGCCGTAAAGAATATCTCCGTACAGAGACCGAGTGATGCCCACAGATAAAACCGCAAAACCTTCTTATACATCGCCAGCCAGCATTGTCTATGGTCTAATATCTAACATCTATCGTCTCAAACTAGATGATCTCAAAATACCGCTTGGTCTCCCAGTCAGTCACCACGCGGCTGAACTGTCTCCACTCCCACTCACGAGTCTGCGTAAAGTGCTCGACAAACTTCTCACCAAAGAGCTCCTTGGCTACCGGGGAGTCGCGCATAGCGACAGTAGCATCATGCAGGTTCTTAGGGAAGCGGCCATTAGACTCATCGCGGTAGCCATTGCCTACTGTGGCAGGTTGCTCCAGTTTGAGTTTCTTGCGGATGCCGTAGAGGCCTGCTGCGAGGCAGGCTGCCATAGCCAGATATGGATTGGTGTCACTCCCTACTACACGTGTCTCGAGGCGGGTGGATTTGCTACCAGCCGGCAGTGCACGAAGTGCGACGGTGCGATTGTCTACAGCCCATGTCACAGTGGTCGGTGCCCATGCGCCTTCTACAAGGCGCTTGTAAGAGTTGATAGTCGGCGCTACCATAGGCAGGATATGCGGCAGGCAGTACAGCTGACCAGCTATGTAGCTCTTCATCAGCTCACTCATGCCGGACTTGTCTTTATCACTATGAAAGAGATTCTTCGATGACTTGCTATCCCATAGAGACTGATGCACGTGACCGCTGCAGCCCGGCAGGTTCTCATTGATCTTAGCCATAAAGGTAGCGAGGATGCCATGCTTGTAAGCTATCTCCTTCACTGCCGTTTTGAAAAGTACGGCGCGGTCTGCCGCAGTGAGTATATCACCGTAGAGCAGCGCCACCTCGTACACACCGGGACCGGTCTCCGTATGCAACCCTTCTATAGGCACATCAAATTTTTTGAGCTGATCAAACAGTGCGGTGAAGTAATCCGTACGCAGTGTAGACCTTAATATTGAGTAGCCAAACATGCCCGGAGTCAGCGGCTGCAGATCGCGGAAACCTTTGGCTGTCGCAGACTGTGGCGTTTCTTCAAAATTGAACCATTCAAACTCCTGAGAGAAATATGGTTTGAAGCCCTCCTTCTCTGCCTGACCTATCACCTTCTTGAGCACCTGCCGGGGGCAGACATAGAGCGCATCATTCTTATGATCTATAAACTCACCGAGGAAGAAAGGCACATCATTTTCCCACGGTATCTTGCGGAAGGTACTGAGGTCTATCGTAGCCTTGGCATCAGGGTAGCCAGAGTGCCAGCCGGTATAGTTGGTATTGTCGTACGCCACATCACCAGCATCCCAGCCAAAGACCACATCACAGAAACCAAAGTTGCTATCCGCTATGCCGAGAAATTTTTCTGTGGACACATACTTGCCGCGCAGGATGCCGTCTATATCTGCTATCGCGAGTTTGACTTTGCCGGATGGGTGGTTCTTGACATAGCTGAGGATCTCTTTCGTGGTCATTATACTGGTTGGTTTAGACTGTGACCGCAGCGGGGATCAATGCTCCAGCACCTGCGGCTTGAAAAGCCTAAATATAAAATAAGCCACCAAAATAATCCCCAGAAATATGGCAGACAGCAGCAAATTATACCAAACGACTGCTACAAACGAAACAGCGGCTATCACCAGTGCAATCAGCGGCGTAGCAGGAAAGAAAGGCACAGCAAAAGGACGCTCCAGTCCCGGCTCTGAGCGGCGCAGGCGGATGACCGATACCATAGAGACCGAGTAGAGTATGAGCGCGCCTAGCACAGAGAAGGTAATGATCTCATTGGTCCTGCCCGCGAGCAGGGCGGCGATGCCGATGCACGAGTTGAATATAAGTGCTACCGCAGGAGTCTGAAAGCGGCTGCTGATCTGCCCCAGAAACCTCGGCGCAAAGCCCACACGGCCAAACTCAAACGTAGCGCGCCCAGAGGCGAGTATCAATCCATGAAAGGACGCTATCAGCCCGCAGAGCCCTATGCGGATCAGTGTCGTGTACAGGATATTGTCATGGGCTATGACGCGGCCCATAGCGAGTGGTAGGGGTGAGTCAGAGGTGGTAGTGGTGTTGGCCAGGTCGGGATAGACCACGCTCTCCCAGCCTGCTACACCTACTGCGGCTATGAAGGTGAGTATGCACAGCACTACAAGTGTGATCAATGCCCAGCCGAAGCCTTTCAGGATATCCTTCTGCGGGTTCTTCGTCTCTTCTGCTACATTGGCTACACCCTCTATGCCCAGGAAGAACCAGATAGCAAACGGCAGCGCAGCAAAGGCGCCGGCCCAGCCATTGGGCAGCGGATTATGTGTCAGATTCTCTGCATGAAAGTGCGGCAAGGTCACACCTGCAAACAACAACAGCTCACCTACCGCCAGCACCGTAATGATCAACTCAAAGGTGGCGGCAGCTTTCACTCCGTAAATATTCAGCGCAGTGAAAAGTACATATACGCCGATGGCTGCGGTCTTGATATCTAGTGAAGGGAACTCCAGGTGCAGATAAGTACCGATACCAATAGCGATAGCCGGTGGTGCAAAGACAAACTCTATGATCTGCGCAAGACCCGTGACAAAAGCCACATCCCGGCCCAATGCCCGGCGCGCATAGTCAAATGCCCCGCCAGCCTTAGGTATAGCACAGGCCAGCTCAGAATAGGAAAAACTAAAAGCGCTATACATCACAATGGCAAAGACCGTAGCCACGGCCATACCCAGCGTGCCTCCTTTCTCCAGGCCGAGATTCCAGCCGACATACATACCGGAGATCACATAGCCTACGCCGAGCCCCCAGAGCAGGAGTGGTGTCAGTGTTTTACTGAGAGATTGTTGTTGTTCCATTGTTGCAGGAAAATACGAAAAACATGTTAGCTACAGGATAAACTACTTTTTCAGCAGCCCCTCTATCGGCCTGCCCACACAGCCGCTCGGCTCCTGTATATGCAGTAGTGCGGCCAGTGTCGCGGAGATGTCAGTCATGTAGATAGGAGAGTAGTCGTAGCCTTTTTTGATACCCCATCCATACCAGAGCAGCGGTATGTGCGAGTCATAGGAGTAGACACTACCGTGCGTGGTGCCCTTGCTATATCCCTCCAGGAAGCCGGGCTCAAAGACAACCTGCACATCGCCAGACCGCTTAGGATAGTAGCCATTGATAAACATCTCACGGTAAGCAGCCGGCATCGGCTCAGCGCCTAAGGTAGCCAGGTCAAAAGCCTTCGCCACATTCTTCTGCGTGAGCAGGTATTCTATCAGTGTTTTCTTCACTGCAGTCAGATCGAGATTGGCAGCGGTCAGCTTAGTATGATCCAGGTAGAGCTGCATATTGGTCACGCGCTCTACCAGGTTGTCTTGTCCATATTTCGCCTTCAGGTATTCATTGGAGTATTTGATCAGCGTATCGTTTTTGTACACACCGGACAGCAAGTGGTGCTTTTGATTAAAACCGCTCGAGTGTGCCGCACCATGATCTGCAGAGAGGAATACGAGATAGTTGCCCGCGCCGTACTGTTTATCCAGCCATGAGAGGAAGTCCGACAGGTCGCGGTCAAAACGGATATAGCAGTCCTCTGTCTCGACCGAGTTGGGCCCGAAGGTATGCCCGATATAGTCCGTAGAGGAGCAGCTCATAGCCAGAAAGTCCGTATTGCCCGTCATGCCCATCTTCTCACCGAGCAGTGTCGCCTTCGCAAAATCAAATACCAGCGTATTGCCCCATGGCGTAGCGATCAGAGCGCCGGGATGTGTCACCACCTCATCATACACCATATGCGGGAAGACAGGTTTCTTCTCCTTGCCAAATGGCCGCTCATAGTCCTCGTCATCATCTGTGCTCTCCGCATATTTATTC
This sequence comes from uncultured Chitinophagaceae bacterium, assembly GCA_964571705.1. Lineage (GTDB taxonomy): Bacteria > Bacteroidota > Bacteroidia > Chitinophagales > LD1 > UBA1941. The sequence goes on along the minus strand of CAZNDJ010000045.1, from coordinate 2,060 downwards.
AGCTCCAGCACCGTCTTCCAGTTGTCTTTCACATAGGCTGCCGGGAGTTTCTTTGCATTAAAGGCATAGGCCCACTCCGGCAGAGAGTCCATGTAGTAGCTCGATGTCACAAAGTTGCCCGAGTTGCCATCAAAGAAATACGCCGCATTGGCCGCATGGCCCGCCGGGAGTATCGCCCCGCGGTCCTTGGCAGAGATACCGATCACCTTTGAGCGGAAGTTGCTGGCAGTACGCAGTTCATCGGTGATCGTAGTAGCCAGCATACGGTTAGGCGATACCATTCCCTCAGGGCCGTTGGCCCCTATAGTATGATAGTTGGTATCGCCCACATTGGTCACTACTTGTTTGGCATCCCGGTCATACCAGTCGTTGCCTATGATACCGTGTATAGAGGGCACCGAGCCCGTGTAGATACAGGTATGGCCTGGCGCGGTATAGGTAGGCACATACGGTATGTGGGTATTCTCGCAGTTGTATCCGCTCTGCAGTCGCTTGAATCCCGTAGCCGTATATTTATCAGCATAGCGGTAGAGGTAGTCCCAGCGCATCTGGTCTACCACGATACCGATCACGATCTTCGGCCTGGATGGGGTAGGAGCGGGGCTATTCTGAGCGTTAGCTTTTATGATAAATATCAGGCAAAGGGCAGCCAGCAGCTTTTTCATTTCTCAAGTTTATAAATGTGAGACAAATCTAATCCCTTAATGCCAACTATGACATTAAATCCACATTTGCCTATCCGACTCCATATTGTTATCACATATTCATAAAATCATAACCTATTTATATCCGCTGTTCACCGCTTTTTAACAAATACCCATCCCCCAATCGTTAAAATTCGGCTATTTTAGTAAAGCGATAATGAAGTTTACTCTTTACACTTTTCTATGGATGGCGGTGTCGGTGACTGTGGCCTTTGGCCAGTCTGAGCCCCAGTACAGCCACTACATGTACAACCGGCAGCTATTCAACCCCGCTTATGCTGGTGCAGGAGATGGTGTAGAGTTCAATGCGCTCTATCGCACTCAGTACGTAGGCCTGTCCAATAGATCTACTTCTACCCAGTATTTCGGTTTCAATATGCAGTTGGACGCTATCAGTAGCGGCATAGGCCTACAGGTCACCAATGACATGATAGGCTACCTGCGTACCACCACCGTAGGCATCAACTACGACTACCGCAAGAAGTTCAATAAATTTTCCCTGGCTGTAGGCATAGGCGCTGGCATCGTCCAGACCGGCCTGCAGGGAGATAAGCTCGTGACGCCTGAGGGCATCTACACTGGCGGCTCCATAGACCATAGGGATAACTATGTGCCCGCCAGCCTCGCCAATGGCCTCTCGCCAGACTTCTCAGCCGGCATTTATCTTCACAATGAAAAGTGGTTTGCCGGAGTGGCCGTAGATCACATCTACACTATCACAAAGCTGCAAAATACCAGCCTCGGCTACGCCAGAAATCTCCTCATAATGGGGGGATATGACTTTACTTTGGGGAAACATTTCTCCATGATGCCATCCGCACTGGTCAAGTCAGATCTCCGTCAGGCACAGGCGGAACTGAGTCTCACCATGCGCATTTATGACAATATTCTGACAGGAATAGCGTTCAGAGGATACAGCCAGCGTAGCCTGGATGCCGCCGTGATCTATGCGGGATTCAGGTACCGGGGCTTCCGCCTGGTCTACTCGTATGATATAAATGCGTCATATCTCAGCGGGTTCAATACAGGTAGCCATGAGATCAGCGCAGCGTATCTTTTCGGGCTCAAAAAACGTACGAGGACAGGTTATTATTACTTTAATTCGAGGTTTTTATAAAAATAATTGTGGACAAAGCCGCCCGACGTGTGGAAACAAAGTCTGGTTGCATGCGTAAAATAATTTTGGTTAACTATATTTGGCAATTAGACTATTTATTTATTACATTTACGACCTTCAAAATTTTATCGAAATCAATCTAACTCTGAGAAAAATGAAAAAAATCAAAAGCATCTTGTGCATCGCTTCTGCTGCCATAGCTCTGTTTCTGGCAGGATGCAGCGGAGGATACAACGGGC